>NYSY01000066.1 GCA_002683215.1 Planctomycetaceae bacterium | reverse complement strand
CGGGACCCGGAGCTTGACCGTGTACGCAATCATCGAAGACAGCGGAACCCAGATCATGGTGCGTCCCGGAGACGTCATCGAGATCGATCCCCGCACCGATGGCAGCGAACCCAAGGGCGACCTGGTGTTCGATCGGGTCCTTTCCGTCAGCAACGAGGACGGCAAGGGTGGCACCGTCGGCACGCCCTACGTCGAAGGCGCCACGGTCGCCGCGGAGATCGTCGCCGAGAAGAAGGGCGAGAAGCTCGTCTCGGTTCGATACAAGCGCCGCAAGGGCATGCGTCGAAAGACGGGGCATCGTCAGCAGTACCTGACGGTCCGCATCGGCGACATCTCGGGCGGCTGAACCCCCCGCGAATCCGCATGCGGTTCAGGTGACCCATGCGATGTGTGAAACACGACACCCGTCGGCCCGAGGCCGGCGGGTGTTTTTCTGTTCATGCGTCGACGTGTCCATGCGTCCCCGATGAACTTCGGCACGGCACTCGCGGCACGCCGAGCCCCTCGGAGGTCGCGATGGGATTCAGACCCGGCCGATCATCCGCCGGACCGCATCCACGGATTCAGGTTCACCCGTCCGCGCGGAAAGCGTGGCGGCCTCGCAGGTGGCGAGCAGGTCGATGGTCGCGTCGGTGGACCGTCCGGGTTCGGCACCGGCTCGGATGCGAATCTGGGTTCGAATCGACTCGACGAGTTCGGTGGTGAAGTCGGCGGGCTCGGTCGAGCCTCGAGACTCCTGATCGATCAGCGTGCCATCGGGGCCGGCCCAGTCGAGCCGGCCATCGATGCACTGAAGACGTCCGCTCGCACCGAAGAGCGTGACCATCCTCGCGTGACGTCCGACCTCCGTGCCCGCCGTCACCGACGCGGCCCGTCCATCGGGGAAGCGGGCGATCGCAAGGATCCGGGTCGGCTTCGAGGAAGGGGTGCCGACCGGGCGGACCGCGGTCGCGTCGACGTGCGTGGGCGTACCGAACCAGATCGAAAGAAGATCGAAGGCGTCGAAGAGTCGGCCGGTGATGGCGGTCTCCCGTTCAGGACCGGAGCACTCGATCGCCGCCGCCGACGGGGTCTCGAAGGCGGTCGCGGCATCGATCAGTCGTCGGCCCGCGGAAAGGTCTCGGAAGGTGGGCACGGGCGTCGGCAGGTGGGTCGAGTCGAGGAGTTCCGCCGATTCCTCGACGGAGGCCGGTCGAGGCGCGAGGGTGAGCAGCGGCCGATGCGCGCGTTCCGCTTCGGCGATCATCGCGGCCAGCACGTCGGTGGGCATCACGCGGTCGGGGTCGGCGATCAGCGTGGCATCGGCGTCGGCGTTCGCGAGACTCCGAGGGTCGTCGTGATGGGCCACGCCGAGCCTGGTGGCCTCCTCGCGGATCGTCACCGCCTCGCCACCGATCGCCGCCGGTTCGAGGCGTCCGCCGTCGAACAGCCCGCCGAGCATGCTCGCCTGCCGCTCGCCCGCCCAGATCGCCACGCGTTCCCTGTTCCCTTCCGGCATGGCTCGATGCTACCGCGTGTCTCGTGCATCGGGGGGATCCCCGGCAAATCGGTGTTAGACTTCGTCCGGCGAACGGGCGATCGCGTCGGTCAAACGGCGAGGAAAGTCCGAGCACGAGAGGACAACGGTGGTGGGTAACACCCACCGGCCCGTGGGCTGCGGGTCAGGGAAAGTGCCACAGAAAAGAAACCGCCGATGTGACTTCGGTCGCAGGCAAGGGTGAAAAGGTGTGGTAAGAGCACACCGCCCGTTCCGGTGACGGACGGGGCACGGCAAACCCCACCGCGTGCAAGCGCAAGCAGCTTCAGGCGAAGGTCGATCGGAAACGGTCGGCGTTCGGGTCCGTGGTCCGCGGATTGAAGCGGGTGGCGTGCTGGAGGGCGTCGGCGACGACGTTCCCAGAGAAATGATCGCCGCGGCGGCCTCGATCGGAGGCCGTTCGACGGAACTCGGCTTACAGTTCGTCCCAGCCCGACCCGCCCCGGCCTTCGCTTGAAGGCCGGGGCGTTTTCACCCGTAGATGGGCGTTGTTCCCCGATTATTCGTGTCTCAGGCCCGATTTAGCCGAACCTGAAAGGCCGATCGACCGTAAGGAAGAGCAGGCAATAGATTTATGTCCAGATCTTGTAGTTTCGAGAATGGAAGTCCACTACACCTTGTTTTCTTAAATGAAACGGAACGTTCTTGCCTTTGAGAGCGTCCTCGCGACAATAGCGTCAGCGAGACGGGTTTCCCGCTCGCTGACAACCAAGAAGGGCCTTCCAAGGCGTCCGGGTCGATTTGACCGGTTCGAACAGAAAAGCCCGCTTGGAAAGAGAAGAGATGCAGTTCGGATTTTGTGTTCGTTCCGCCCTGGGGTGCCGGCGGAAAGAGGCTCGAGTCGTTCGGGGCGGCTGTCTTTTCGCCCAAGCGGCGAAGGCGGGCGTGGGGCGAAGGCGGCTGACGTGTGGGTGGAGTGGTCACCGGCATGGAAAGATCGCTGAGGAACGAGGCGGGAGAATCCCGACTCAAAGCGTGGTCATCGTTCGAGCGACACGGATCGTTCCGCCCGCCCGATGACCGAAGTGACGCCGAGGACGTGTGGATCACGCCCGAGGCACGACCGGTGAAACATGGCTCGATTGAAGAGCTGGGAAGGACCCATCACCCATGTCGATCGCATCAAGCAAGACGACTTCACTACAGGCCTACACCATGCTGGTCTACCGCAAGCCGCTCCATCCCGAGTTCTTCGGGATCGAGGGCCGGAAGCGGATCCAGCAGGATGATTTCGAGTTCGAGGGTTGGATCTTTCCTGGCGGTCAGCTCTCGCGCTTCCAGTCCGGAAGCGTGACGATCTGCGAAGTGGTCACGGATCAGGTCGAGAGCCTTCCCGAGAAGGGGCTCGTCGCGAACCTGCCCTGTGCCGGCGAACGGGATTTCGAGAACACCTTCGGCGACACCGTCACGTACATGACGACGATGCAGACCGAGACGCTGTCCGACCACCTCTACGAGTCCACCTACCGGGAGATGACGCAGCACGCCCGCGAGTCGAACTCGCTCGTGGTTCGCTCGGATGGCGCCTCCCGCCCGGAGATGTCGGTGCTCGACATCCAGCGATATCGAACCGAGGTCCACGTGCAGGGGTATCACCTCCGCGCCGACTGCGGGCTCGTCCTGCGAACCCAGTCCATGTTCCGGCTCGGCGTCGACGAAGAGGAGGAATGACCCTTCGGTTTCGTGACCGTCAATGACGACCGCACGCGGCGGCGTCGCCCTTCGGGGCGCGTCGCCGCGTTCTTTTTCGGCAGGCATTCACACGGTGTCTCCATCGGTAGACTGGGACCATGGGAACTCCGGATCCGATGCTCGAACGAGCCGCCCGCGCGTTGGTCGAAACGGACCTGCTTCTGGGCTCGACCCTGGTGCCGCTCGCCGGCGGTGTGGCCGAGNACGTCGCCCCACCCACCGCCGAGGTGATCGAACGCTCGGTCGATCGGACGTCGGATCGTGCTGCCTCGGAATCGAGGCGGAACGATTCGGAGATCGCGGAGCGGCCAGCTTCGGCGTCGTCGGAGACCGCCGTCGGGGTCGGCACCCCGGCCGTGTCGATGAACGAACTGATCGGTGATTCCGCGGCGGAGAAGCTCAACGATCTCGCCGCCCGTCATGCCGCGGAGTGCGGGCACTGCAATGCTTCGGCCACGCACCTCAACATCGTCTTCGGCGAAGGTGATCCGGACGCCGCGCTGATGTTCGTCGGCGAGGCTCCCGGCGAACGCGAGGACCGGTCGGGGCGTCCCTTCGTCGGGCCGGCCGGCGAGAAGCTCGATCAGATGATCGCGGCGATGGGATTCTCGCGGGAGTCGATCTACATCTCGAACGTGCTCAAGACGCGCCCGCCCGAAAATCGCACGCCTCGGCCCGATGAAGCCGAGATCTGTGGTCGATGGCTCGCGTCGCAGATCCAGTTGATTCGTCCGCGGGCGATCGTTGCGCTCGGCGGGCCGGCGGCGAAGCTTCTGCTTGGAACCGAGACGGGGATCACGCGACTCCGCGGGGTGTGGGGCCGATACGACGTGGGGGATCTCCGGATCCCCGTGATGCCGACGTTCCATCCGGCCTACGTCCTGCGTCAGTACACCGCGGACGTCCGCGCGGCGGTCTGGAACGATCTCCAGCTCGCCCGCGACCTGGTCCGCTCGTTCGAGTAGCGGACGAAACGGGGTCAGTGGTCCTGCCGGTCGGCGTCGGAGTCGAGCACGATGGTGATGGGGCCGTCATTGAGCAGTCGGACCTCCATGGTCGCACCGAACCGCCCGGTCTCGACCTTCAACCCGTGTCGTTCGCGAAGGAGGTTGCCGACGCGATCCACCGCAGGGGCGGCGATCTCCGGTGCGGCTGCGGCGATGAAACTCGGTCGATTTCCGCGGCGGCAGTCGGCCTGCAGCGTGAACTGGCTCACCAGAAGAACCTCGCCGCCGGCGGCGGCGAGGTCGAGGTTCATCCGACCCGCATCGTCGGGGAACACCCGGAGGCCGGCGATCTTGCGAGCCATCCAGGTCCCATCGTCGTCGTCATCGCCGGTCGCGACGCCGAGCAGGACCAGGAAGCCCGACCCGACCCTTCCGGTCACCTCGTCCTCGACGGTGACGCTGGCGGATCGAACACGCTGGATGACGGCTCTCATGGCGAGGGGTGTCCCGGCTCAGGTGCCGAGAAAGGCAAGCGAGGCGACGGAGACCATGTGGTTTCCGCGGTCGTCGGAGGCCTGCTTGTAGTCGAGGAGTTCGATGTTCGCGGCTTTGGCGAGCGACGCGACGGCATACATGTTCCCGACCGAGCACCAGCGGGTCTGGTTCTTGCACCACTCCATGGCTTCGAGGAAGCCGGCCGCATCGTTCTCGAGGAATTTTCCGAGGTGTTCCCGGTCGTGCCGTTCGACTTCGACCCGTCGGTCGTCGTCGACCGGCTTCGGTTCGCCGAACTGGGGGCCGACGTGCGAGAGATCCGCGGAGGACACGAAGTAGGTCAGCCCGCCGACTTCGTCGAGCGTCTCGCCGAGGGCCTTCACGAATTCAGGCGTCGAGACCCGCTTGCCGTCGTCGGAGATCATGGGCACCAATGGATCGGGCATCAGCGCCGCGACGATCGGAACGTCACCGAAGAGGTGCGTGAGGAAGGGGAGGTGGAGCTCGATCGAATGTTCCGGAACAAGGTCGAGTTCATCTTTGAAGAGCCGATCGCCCAGCTTCTCCTTCAGCTTCGCGAGCACGTCGCGATCGGGGCTGACCCGTCCGAGCGGGGTCTCGTGATCCAGCTCGGTCATGACCACGCCGTCGCCGACGCCGAAGTGGTTGGTTCCGAGGATCACGACCCGGTCGGGCTTGGTGGCGCCGACCCAGGCGCGGTAGCCGCCTGCATACACCTCCGCACCTCGGGCGTAATCCAAGTGGGGTAGGACCAGGCCGATGACGGGCGTCTCGAATTCGGGGTCCTCGGCCTGTTGCATCCACGTCTCGAGCATGCCGACCGCGAGTTCACGGGCCCATTCGATCTGGGCGTCGGCTTCTTCGGGCGGCTTCTCATCGCCGCCCCGAGCCTGGGCCGCGAGCTGGACGAGGGAACCCGAGGCCTGAAGCGGGAGCGATCCCCGCTCGTGGAGCGTTTCGGCGAGCTTCTTTTCGTATTCTTCGTACTTCGGGCCCCAGAGCAGGCCGAACTGGTCCATCTGAGTCGCGAGGGCCTCGACCTGGGTGCGGGCTTCCTTGAGCACGGATTCGCGGTCTGGCGTCTCCGCGGCGACCAGCCGTTCTGCGATCGCGGTGGTGTCCAGCACGCCCTCGAAGAGCTGGACGACGGGCAGGGCCTGCGGTTGGACCACCATCGTCTGCTGGATCAGCATCGAGGGATCTCGGAGGGCGACGAACTGCTTTCCCTCCTTCTGTACCGGCATCGGCTGGATGGGCCGCGCATGGGGCTTCAGGACGTGGGGGGGTGTGGGGGTGGCTTCTTCGCTCATGATCTCGGGAGTGTAGCCAACCCTCGGGGCTTCTCCGGGTGGTTGAACCATGAAAATCGCCGCTATGGGCGCGATTTTGGGTATAATCTCCGACCCGCGCCATTCGTTCCCGGACTTGCCGGATCGTTGTGGGTCGTCCAAGGGCCGAGTCGTCGACTTTGCTCGATCCGGGGCCGCCTTCGGCCGAAGTTGACCGTGCCGGGGCGGTTTTCGGCGATCTTTTGCGTGTTCGGTCGAACCTATCGGTGGTTCGATGCGATTCACTGTGGAGCGGGCGTCCGCCCGACTCCGGACCCAGGGCCGATCCGGCCCGTCGATCCCTGACCCGATCTCTCCTGCGAGGCTCCATGATGAAGACTTCCGATTTTCGTGCCGTCCGAATGATCAAGACCATCGCCCCTGTGACGCTCGTCTTCGCGATGGTGGCGTGCGAGCCTGGCGACGGCGGCTCGCCCGAGGCCCAGGCGAAGGCGGCGACGCCCGCGACGCCCGCGACGCCCGCGACGACCGCGACGCCCACGACGCCCACGGCGGTGGCCGCGACGACGACGCCCGTCGAAACGACGCCGAAGGTCGGTCCCCGGAAGATCTCGAAGGATGCGCTCCCCGACAAGCGGAAGACGCTCCCCGCGGCCCCCAGCGGCCTGACCACCGGGCCCACGATTTCGAGCAAGGCACCGACGGCCCGGCCGGGTTTGAACGACGTGGCCGCACCGCTCGACATCGCCTTCGATCCGCCGAAGCTCGCCCTCGGAATCATGCAGCCCGGCGTCCCGAAGACCGGCATCATCAAGATGACCAACAACGGCGACGCGCCGATCCAGATCAAGAAGGCCGTCGCGAGCTGCGGCTGCACGACACCCAACTGGCCGAAGACACCGATCGCTCCGGGTGAGAGCGCGGACATCGAGATCACGCTGAAGCCTTCGACCAAGCAGGGGGTCAAGCTCAGCAAGCGTGTGACCCTCCAGATGGTGAGCGGAGCCCCTCAGGTCCTGACCGTCGAGGGCGAAGTGGGTCTCTTCGTGAGCATGGAGCCCTCGTTCCTCGACGCCGGCAAGCAGACCGAAGCGGACCAGCAGACGGTCCGGCTCGTCGCGGTCGACAAGATCCCCTTCACGATCATCACGGCCGAACCCGACGTGCTCAGTGGCGTCGGCGGCGAGAAGAAGCTCACGCACGATCTCGCCATCGACTGGGAAGCCTGGGAGAAGGGTGGCCGCAGGCCGTCCGTCAAGCTCATCACCGACCACCCGAACGCCCCCGAGCTCGGCGTCACCGTGCGTCGCTCGATCGTTCGCCAGAAGCCTCTTCCGCCCACGCCCGGCGCGAATCCCGCAAGACCGGTGGGCGGCCGTCTCGTCAATTCGGCCCGAGCCGGCGACGTCGATGCGGTCAAGCTCGCGATCGCCTCCGGCGAAGCGGTCGGACAGACTTCGGCCGGCGGCATGTCGTCCCTGCACTGGGCGGCGAAGGCAGGCAACATGGAGGTCCTCGCGTTGCTGCTCGATGCATCCGCGGATCCCAACCTGGCCAACAAGGCCGGTAAGACCCCGGTGGCGATGGCGGCGGAAAGCGGCCATCTCGCCGCCCTCGAACTCCTCGTCGGCAAGGGTGGGTCGATCGACCACGTCGATCAGATCGGCGGCACGCCGTTGCTCTGGGCCGTGGCCCTCTCCGAGAACCCCGCCACCGCGAGGTACCTGGTCGACGCGGGTGCGTCGGTCAACGTCGTCGACAAGAGCGGCATGACGCCGCTGATCTGGGCGGCCGGCATCGGCCAGCCCGAATCCGTCGCGATCCTCGTCGACAACGGTGCGGAGATCGACGTCGTCGAGATCCACTCGAAGGAATCCGCCATGATGCGGGCGGCCCGCATCGGCAAAGCCGGGAGCCTCCGGATCCTGCTCGACGCCGACGCCGACATGGAACTCAAGAACATGATGGGCCAGACCGCGGCGTTGGTCGCCGCGGCGCAGGGCCGCTTCGAGAAGGTCAAGATGCTCGGCGACGCCGGCGCGGACCTCTCGGTTCGCGATCTTCGGGGCTGGACGGTGCTCGACCACGCCCGCGCCCGCACCGATGGCGAACGCACCGCGGTCATCGAGTACCTGGAAGCGACCGTCCCGGACGAGGTCCGGAACGCCAAGCCCGTGGTCGGCGGCTGACCCCTCGCCCCGATCTCAGGACACGAATCAAGCCGCCCGCCGATTCCGGTGGGCGGCTTTTTCGTGGGTCGGGTTGGGACGCCGTCGGGCGTGATCATATGATGGGCGGTTCAGGCCCCATCGCCGGGTCGGGCCGTCCGAGTCCGAATGGAAACACACCACATGAGCATCACCGCGACCGCGCCGTACGAACGACTTCTCGAGATCCTCCACGAGGAGGCGGTGCTGGGTTCGATCGGCGGGCTGATCGGCTGGGATCAGGAGACGATGATGCCACCGGGTGGTGCGGCCCATCGCGCCAAGCAGCTCTCGCTTCTCGCCCGGCTGGGGCATGAACGCATGACGTCGTCCGAGGTCGCCGACCTGCTGGCGGCATGTGAATCCGAGATGGACGTCACCGCCGACACCGAGGCCGCCGCCAACCTGCGGAACATCCGTCACGACCACGACCGTGCGGTCCGGCTTCCCGCGTCCCTGGTGCAGGAGCAGGCGGAGACCGCGAGCGCGGCCCAGCACGAGTGGGCGGAGGCGCGGAACGACAACGACTTCAAGCGGTTCCTCCCGTGGCTCGAAAAGACCGTGGACATCTGCCGCCGCAAGGCGGAGTGCTACGGGTGGGCTGAAGGTGGGGAACCGTGGGATGCGCTGGCCGAGGACTACGAGCCCGGCTGCACCGCGGCCGGTGTCGCGGAGGTCTTCGAACCGCTTCGAGACCGGCTCCGCGGGCTGATCGCGGAGATCGTCGCCTCGGGGTCGAAGCCGGACGCGCGACTGGACGGAATCGAGCTGGCGAAGGACGACCAGATGCGGTTCTGTCTCGACGTCGCGGAACGCATCGGCTTCGACCGGGAGCGGGGGCGGCTCGACGTGTCGACCCACCCGTTCTGCGGTGGTTCCCACTGCGACGACGTCCGGATGACCACGCGTTTCCACGACGCGATGCTGAGCGACGCGGTGAGTTCGACGATGCACGAGTCCGGACACGCGATGTACGAGCAGGGGCTTCGCTACGAGGCGTTCGGCACGCCCTGCGGCTCGAGCGTCTCGCTCGGCATCCACGAGAGCCAGAGTCGGATGTGGGAGAACCAGGTGGGTCGGAGCGAGTCGTTCTGGCAGTTCGCCACGCCGCTGCTCGAGCGTCACTTCGGCGCCGCGGTCGCCGGAATCGACGCCCGGGCCGCGTACGAATCGGCAAACCGGGTCGCCCCCGGATTCATCCGCGTCGAAGCGGACGAGGCCACGTACAACATGCACGTCATGATCCGCTTCGAACTGGAGCGGGCGATGCTCACCGGGGATCTCGCGCCCGCCGACCTCCCCGAAGCCTGGAACGCCGCGTACCGCGACTACCTCGGGATCGAGGTTCCGGACGATCGCCGCGGATGTCTGCAGGACGTCCACTGGTCGATGGGCGCGCTCGGCTACTTCCCGACCTACACCCTCGGGAACCTGTACTGCGCCCAGATCTTCGAGCATGCGTGCGAGGTGATGCCGGGGCTCGTCGACGGCTTCGCAGGCGGTGAATTCTCGGGCCTGCTCGGCTGGCTGCGGAGCAACATCCACGTCCACGGACGTCGATATTCCCCCGCCCAGCTCTGCGAGCGGATCACCGGCCGGCCGCTTTCCGCGGACCCGCTGATGCGGTACCTCGAGGGCAAGTTCCGGCCGCTCTACGGGATCTGAGCCGGAGGCGTGGAATCCGAGGCCGGGGGGCGATGGATTCGCGGGCCGAGGAAGGCCCGGGCGCGGATCCCGCTACACTGTGGGGCTCGCCGCATCGTCCGGGCCCGCCCCGGCTGGAGATTCCATGTCAGCGTCCCGATCCATCCGGAACATCGCGATCATCGCGCACGTCGATCACGGGAAGACCACCCTGGTCGACGCCATCCTCGCGCAGTCCGGAACGATCCGCGAGTCGGCGGCCCGGGAGGAATGCATCCTCGACTCCAATCCGCTGGAACGGGAGCGGGGGATCACCATCCTCTCCAAGAACTGCGCAGTCGACTGGACCTACGAGGACGGCGAGACGATCCGCGTGAACGTGATCGACACGCCGGGTCACGCCGATTTCGGTGGCGAGGTCGAGCGGGTGTTGATGATGGCCGACGGCGTGCTGCTGCTGGTCGACGCCGCGGAAGGGCCGATGCCGCAGACGCGGTTCGTGCTTGGAAAGGCGCTCGCGATCGGGCTCCGGCCGATCGTGGTGGTGAACAAGTGCGACAAGGCGGATGCCCGTTGCGACGCGGTCGTCGACGAAGTGTTCGACCTGCTCGTGGACCTCGGCGCCGATGACGAAGCACTTGATTTTCCGGTGCTCTTCGCCTCCGGCCGCGATGGCTGGGCGGGTCCGTCGCACGCCGATCCGGAGTCACGCACCCAGGGCGTTCGCCCGCTGCTCGACGTCATCCGCGAGCGCATCCCGGCGCCGCTGAACGATCCCTCGGGAACCGTCCAGATGCGGATCACGTCGCTGGACCGCAACGACTTCGTCGGTCGGATCGTGATCGGTCGGGTCGCACGAGGCGTGATCCGGTCGGGTGAACGCGTCGCGATCTGCACCGAATCCGGCCAGACCCATGCCCGGATCGGCCGGGTCCTCGCGTTCGAAGGGCTTGGTCGTCGCGAGGTCGAGGCGGTCGAGGCCGGCGATCTCTGTGCGATCGAAGGACTCGAGATCGCG
>NYSY01000065.1 GCA_002683215.1 Planctomycetaceae bacterium | reverse complement strand
GACCGAAGTCGAGGGGACGGGCCTCGCGTCTTTCGAAGGGGTCCCCGCCGCTCGCGATGTGTCGGAGGTGGAGCTCTGCGCACCGATGGATTACGGGGCGGGAAACGTCCAGATCGCGTTCACGGATTCCATCCGCCGCGCCTTCGATTTCGCCGAAGAACGCCGCGTCCTGCAGGCAGGCGATCTTGACCGCTTCGCTGAAGCCCTCGGACCAGCGCCGGTCGTCGAGGGTCTCCAGCATCCGTTCGTCGCAGATCACCGCGACGGGCACGTCGAAGGCGCCGACGAAGTTCTTCTTGCCGAACCGGTTCACGCCGTTCTTCACACCGATCGCGGCGTCGAGCTGGCCGAGCACGGTGGTCGGGAACCGGATCAGGCGGACGCCGCGGTGGGCGGTGCTGCTCGCGAATCCCACCGCGTCGATGACCGCGCCTCCGCCGAAGACCGCGACGTACGAACGTCGATCGATGCGATGACGTTCGATCGCTTCGAGCATGTGGTCGATCACGGCGGGATCGTTCTTCGAGGCCTCGCCGCCCGGCACTTCGAGGATCTCGCGGACTTCGGGCAGCGGGTCCCGGTCGAAACGACTTCGGATCACCTCATGGATTCCCGGCGTCGCCGCGGCGAGACCGGCATCGATCACCACGATCATCCCGGGTCGGGGTTCGCCCGCCGTCCGGTCCGCGATGATCCGGTCGATCGTCGGATTGTCCGGGTCGAGCACGCCTCGATCGAAGGTCAGCCGATGGGTGAAGCGCACGTCGAAGTCGTCGTGGATCTCGGTGGCCGTGATGTTCTTTGGAGACATGGAGATGATCGCTCGTCGTTCGGGCGGGCCGGGCCTCGCCGTGCGGCGGACCCGACAGCATAGTTTCGACTCGATCGGGGAGGGACTGTTCCGGAAAGGAGGAGTGGATACAAGGGCAAAAATAAAAGTGGGACCACGGCGGAGGGGCGCCCACCGTGGTCCCGGTGTCCCACACCACGTTGGTGCGGGAGGTCGGATCGTTGCTGGTCCGGGTTTTCGGACGCCGGTCAGTCGCCGGTCCTGACGACGACGAACCGCGTCATCCCCGCCCGTTCGACCAGAAGTCGAACCCTCGTCCCCTCACCGGCCGCCTCCATCGCGGATCGGAAGCTCTGGATCGAGTCCACGGACGTCCCGTCGACCTGGAGGATCGCGTCGCCGGGTTCGATCCCCGCGGCCGCGGCCGGGCCGTCGGCCTGCACCCCTCGCACGAACAGTCCGTCACGAGTGGTCAGCGAAGCCTCCTCGCGGGACGCGTCGTCGAGCGGTGCGAGTTCGAGTCCCAGCCGGGGTCCGGCATTCGCGGCGGGCGTGGTGGCGGCGGGCCGCACGCCTTCGCCGGGACGGGTCCCGAGTCGAGCCACCCGGCTCAAGGCGTCACCGTCTCGAAGGAATTCGATGGTGACCTCGGTGTCGGGCGCGAAGTCCGCGATGCGTCGGGCGAGACCCGCGGGCGTGTCGGTCTGCCGCCCGTCGATGTCGAGGATGATGTCGCCGGGACGGAGGCCCGCGTCGGCGGCGGGCGTTCCCTCCACCACGCCGGCGACCAGGACACCGGTGCGGGCATCGTGCCCGAACGTCGCGGCGAGTTCCGGATCGAGTGGTTGGATGTTCACACCGAGCCATCCCCGCTGGACGGTTCCGTCATCGACCAGATCGTTGACGATCCGGCCGACCATGCGACTCGGGATCGCGAATCCGATGCCGTCGTTGCCGCCGTTGGCGCTCGAGATCGCGGTGTTGATTCCCACGACCTGGCCATGGATGTTCGAGAGCGGTCCACCCGAGTTGCCGGGATTGATCGCGGCATCGGTCTGGATGTAGTTCTCGAAGCGTGCAAGGCCGACGCCTTCACGCCCGATCGCGCTCACGATTCCCGCGGTGACCGTCTGGCTCAGTCCGAACGGACTGCCCAGCGCGATCACCCAGTCGCCCACCTGGGACTCGTCGCTGTCGCCGAAGTTCGCGGCCACGAGGTCCGACGCTTCGATCCGCAGGACCGCGAGATCGGTGGCGGGATCCGCGCCGATCACGGTTCCCACCGCTTCGCGGCCGTCGTGGAGCACGACCTTGACCTCGTCGGCGCCGGCGATCACGTGGTTGTTGGTGACCACGAGTCCGTCGGTGCTGGCGATCACGCCGGTGCCCTGACCCATGCGGTCGGGACCGCCGCGTTCGTTGGAAGGTGGTGCGGGACGGTTCGGGGGCAGGAGATCCCGGAACTGTTCGGGGATCCGATTGCCACCCGCTCGCGGCGCTTCGCCACCTCGGTTCGCATACGGAGGATGATCGATCGAGATGATCTGCACCACGCTGGGACGAAGGGTGTTCGCCACGTGGCGGAACGCCTTGGAAAGGGTCGTCGGTGCCGTGACGTCGGCGCTGGCACGGGTTTCGGGATCGGTGAAGGTGATGGTGTCGGCCGCCAGGAGGGTCGGCGCCGCCGCGAGCCCCGCGAGCGCGGCGAGGACGAGCAGTCCTCCACGCTTCGGGGTGCGGTACGCCTCGCCGTGGGTTCTGGAATCGTGCATTGATCTGACTCCTGTTCGGGAGAGGCTGGGGGGACGCGGAGTGCGCCACGATGGCGCGTGCCGGGACCGGCTTCGATCACGGTTCCGCGAGATGGTTTGCGATCGGCGCGGTCGGTGTGGGCCGACTTGAAACTTCCGTTCGCATGGGGTCTACGCCCCCCCGGTCGATCGGGTTCGGCGGTCCGTCGCCTCGTTCTGGAATTCCTGAAGCACCCGCGTTTAAAGACGGCGGGCGGCGTTCAGCGTCGGTCGGCCGTCGAATGGCGATCGAGCAGGATGGCGGCGGCGACCGCCACGTTGAGGGAGTCGACGCCGGGCGCCATCGCGATCCGGACGAGACGGTCGCAGGCTTTCGTGGCGACGGGTCCGAGTCCGTCGAACTCGCTGCCCATCAGCACGGCGACCCGATCGCTCGGACCGGAGGCCGCGCCGTCGTCGGCCGCCGGGGTTCCTTCGATGCTCGCGCCGATCCGGCACAGTCCGTGCTCCATCCCCAGCCGGTCGAGATCCGCCGACCAGTCGGTGCTTCGCGCGAACGGGATCCGCAGCGCGTGCCCGATCGAGACTCGGAGGGACTTGCGATACAGCGGATCGTGACAGTCGGGACTGAGCAGTACCCCGTCGACGCCGAACGCGGCGGCCACTCGGAAGAGCATGCCGATGTTGTCGATGTTGCGAATCGACTCGCAGACGAGGATCGTGGCCGTTCGATCCGGCGGGGGGATGATCTCGTCGACGGTCCGGTCGTCGAGCCCGGCGCGGTCACCGCTGGCGAGGATGCCCCGGTGGATCGGAAAACCCGCGGTCGATTCCATCAGGTCTCGCGGTACGACGATCGCCTCCAGATCGGGATCGCCCCGGTCCGCGAGCACCTTCTCGAGCCAGCCCCGCTTGTTCTCGGCCACCAGGATCCGACGCATGGTTCCAGGCCGATCGAGCATGGCCTCGACCACCAGAGGTTGTTCGCCGATGAACACGCCGGGTCGACCGTCCGGACCACGGCCGTCCCGGGTCATGACGTCTCGAAAGTCCTCCAGTCGGGGGTCATCGGCGCGATCGACGGTCGTGATGGGCATTCGTGGAGGGTCGCCGCTTCCGCACGCTTTGGCAAGGTCGGGAACGAAAGGCGTCGTTCGCGCTGGGTACACTCGCGGCATGACCGACGCCCGTGAGTCCGATCTCGATGCAGGCGATCCGTTGCCGGCGAAGACGCCCGGCGACCGCCGATCGACGGTGATCGGGAATCCGGCCGAGGCCAGTCCCGAGGATCACCGGGTCCGCCGACTCCTTCAGCACACCATCGACCTGCCGGTGCTGGCGTCGGCGGTCCAGGCGCAGGATCCGGCCGACGCGGCCGACACGCTCGAGACCCTCGTCGACGGCGAAGCCGCCGACGTGCTCGAGGAGATGGAGATCAAGAACGCCGCGGAGGCGCTCTCGCACATGGTGGGGCCGCTCGCGGTGAGCGTGTTGGAAGATCTCGTCCGGGACGATCCCGGTTACGCCGCGGCGCTGATCGAGGCGATGCCGACCGACGATGCGGCGGACCTGCTCCAGCTTTCTCCGGATCCGGTCGGTGAAGCGATCCTTCCCCGGATGTCCGATGCGGGCCGCGTGGTGCTCCGGCACCTCCTCGCCTACGACGAGGCGTCGGCGGGCGGGCTGATGACGCCCGACGTCCTCAAGATCCGGGAGGAGATGACGGTCACCGAGGCGGTGCGGGCGATCCGCGAGGCGGAGGCGGAGGAGGAGACGCAATACGTCTTCGTGGTCGACGACGAGAACCGACTCGTCGGCATCGTGAGCCTGCGGAGCCTGGTCATCGCGGGGCCCACGGAACGGATCGCCGACATCTGCGATCGCGAGGTCGCGGCGATCCCGCCCGACGTCGACCGGGACACGGTTTCGATGGAATTCGAGAAGTACGGGTATCTGGTGCTGCCGGTGATCGACGCGGAGCGGCGGCTTCTGGGCGTGGTCACGGTCGATGACGTGCTGGAGTCGATCCGGGCCGAGGGGACCGAGGACGCGCAGTTGATGGTGGGTGCGGGTCGCGAGGAGATGGTCTTCTCCTCGACCGGCGCGAAGTTGAAGAGCCGCATCCCCTGGTTGATCGTGAACCTGGTGACCAGCTCCATCGGCGCGCTGGTGGTGCTCCAGTTCGAAGGCCTGATCGCGGAGATCGCGGTGCTCGCGGTGTTGATGCCGGTGATCGCGAACCAGTCCGGAAACGCCGGCCAGCAGTCCCTCGCGGTGACGCTGCGGGGCATCGTGCTCGACCAGGTCAACGAGCGGATCGCGATGCGACTGCTTCTGCGGGAATCCGCGGTCGGTGCGATCAACGGCATGATCGCCGGCGTGCTGGTCGGGAGCTTCGTCGCGGCGATCTCGTTCTCCACCGGGACTGAAACCTGGCGGCTCGGCGTGGTCATCGCGATCTCGATGACCTGCTCGCTGACCGTCGGGACCTTCACCGGCACCGCCCTGCCGCTCCTCATGCGTCGCCTCGGCGCGGACCCCGCGACCGCAAGCACGATCTTTCTGACCATGGTGACCGACTCGATCAGCTTCCTGATCTTCCTCGGCACCGCCGCTTCGCTTTCGGGCTGGCTGGGGATCGGCTGAGATCCCGACGCGGAACGGTCGTTTCGTGGGATNCTGCAATCACGGTGAATGAAAACGTCACGCGATCCGAAATCGGTTCGCGTGACGTCTCCATGATCTCGATCGATTCGTCTGCGCTCAACCCTCGGCGTAGGACTCCATGCCCTCGCAGGAGCAGACCAGGTTGCGGTCGCCGTAGGGGTTGTCGATCCGTCCGACGCTCGGCCAGAACTTCCGGTCCTTGAGCCAGCCGGCGGGGTAGGCGGCCTCCGCCCGGGTGTACGGGTGCGTCCAGTCGTCGCCGGTGACCGCGTGGAGCGAGTGCGGCGCGTTCTTGAGGACGTTGTCCTCGCGATCCGCGGTCCCCTCCTCGATCGCCCGGATCTCCTCGCGGATCGAGATCATCGCGTCGCAGAAGCGGTCCAGTTCGGCCTGCGTCTCGCTTTCGGTGGGCTCGACCATGAGGGTCCCCGGAACCGGCCAGCTCATGGTGGGTCCGTGGAACCCGTAGTCCATGAGCCGCTTGGCGACGTCGTCGATCTTGATGCCCGCGGACTTGTCGAAGGGTCGGCAGTCGACGATGAACTCGTGGGCGCAGCGACCGTTCTCGTTGGTGTACAGAATGTCGAAGTGCCCGGTGAGCCGGGTGGCCATGTAGTTGGCGTTGAGGATCGAGATCTCGGTCGCCCGGGTCAGTCCCTCGCCGCCCATCATCGCGATGTACATCCAGGAGATCGGAAGGATGCTCGGGGAGCCGTACGGCGCCGCCGAGACCGGTCCCATCGCGAACTCGCCGGCGTCGAGGGGTCGAATCACCGGGTGGCTCGAGAGGAACGGCTTCAGATCCTCCGTCACGCCGATCGGCCCCATGCCGGGGCCGCCACCGCCATGCGGGATGCAGAAGGTCTTGTGGAGGTTGAGATGGCAGACGTCGGCGCCGATGTCTGCGGGTCGCACCAGGCCGACCATCGCATTCATGTTCGCGCCGTCCATGTAGACGAGGCCGCCGGCCTCGTGAATGAGATCACACATCGTCCGAACCTCGGCTTCGAAGACGCCGTGGGTGGAGGGGTAGGTGATCATGATCGCCGCGAGCCGGTCCCGGTTCGCTTCGATCTGGGCCTTCAGGTCGTCGAGATCGATGTCGCCCGATTCATCGCACTTGACCGGAACGACCTTCATGCCCGCCACCACCGCGCTCGCGGGGTTGGTCCCGTGCGCGGAGAGGGGAATGATGCAGACGTCGCGATTGCGGTCGCCGCGATGCTCGTGGTAGGCCTTGATGGTCATCAGGCCTGCATACTCGCCCTGGCTTCCGGCGTTCGGTTGCAGGCTGATGCCGGCGAACCCGGTGATCTCGGACAGCCACGACTCGAGCGATTCGAACAGGCCGGTGTATCCCTTCCACTGGTCTTCGGGGGCGAAGGGATGGATCGCCCCGAATTCCGGCCAGGTGACCGGCGCCATCTCGCTCGACGCATTCAGTTTCATGGTGCAGGAGCCGAGCGGAATCATGGTGTGGGCCAGCGAGAGATCACGCGACTGCAGTTCGGTGATGTACCGGAGCAGGGTGGTCTCGGTCCGGTGTTCGTGGAACACGGGGTGCGTCATGTAGGCCGTCGTTCTGGCGACCGCTTCAGGAAAGTCCGTGTCGACTTCGGCGAGAACCACGTCCACATCGAACGAGGAAGCGCCGAAGCACGACCAGATGTCGTGGATGTCGTCGACGAGGACGGTCTGGTCGACGCTGATGCCGAGGCTCCCGTCACCGAAGTTGCGGACGTTGATCCGCTTCGCGGCGAGTCGGTCGAGCACCGTGTCGACGCCACCCTTCGGTCGGACGCGGATGGTGTCGAAGAACGGTCCCTCGTGGATCACGTGACCGAGCCGGCGGAGACCCTCGGCGAGGGTGCAGGAGAGGGAGCGCACCCGGGTCGCGATGTTTCGCAGTCCTTCGGGGCCGTGGTAGACGCCGTAGAAGCCCGCGATGATCGCGAGCAGGACCTGGGCGGTGCAGATGTTGCTCGTCGCACGGTCGCGGCGAATGTGCTGCTCACGGGTCTGGATCGCCATCCGCAGGGCGGGCTCGCCGTGGACGTCCTTGCTGACGCCGATGAGCCTTCCGGGCATCCGTCGGACGAGCTTCTCCCGGACGGCCATGTAGGCCGCGTGCGGCCCACCGAGGCCCATGGGGACGCCGAACCGCTGGGTTGATCCGACCACGATGTCGGCGCCCCACTCGCCGGGGGGCGTGAGCAGCGTCAGGGCGAGCGGGTCCGCCGCCGCCACGACCATGCCGCCGGCGGCGTGGACGCGTTCGGCGAGATCGCCGTGGTCGCCGATGCGTCCATCGGTCGCCGGATACTGGACGAGCACGCCGGCGAAGTCGCGCGACTCGAGGTCCAGCGCGGCGAGGTTGCCGATGAGGACTTCGATGCCGAGGCCCTTCGCACGCGTCTCGATGACCCCGATGGTCTGCGGGTGGCAGTCGTCGGCGACGAAGAACGCCTTGCGACCGGTCTGGGTGGCGCACATCGACATCGCTTCGGCAGCGGCCGTCGCCTCGTCGAGCAGTGACGCGTTCGCGATCGGCATCGCGGTGAGGTCCGCAATCATCGTCTGGAAGTTCAGCAGCGCCTGGAGTCGTCCCTGGGAGATCTCCGCCTGATACGGGGTGTACTGCGTGTACCAGCCGGGATTCTCGAGCACGGTCCGCAGGATCACCGAGGGGGTGATGGTGCCGTGGTAGCCCATGCCGATGTAGCTTCGCCAGAC
>NYSY01000064.1 GCA_002683215.1 Planctomycetaceae bacterium | reverse complement strand
CGAGCCTGGTGATCGGCGGTGGCGTGCTCGTCGCCGCGGCGGCCGCGTCCGGATGGATCGATCCGGACGTCGACCAGATCCCCTATCTCGTGACATGGGCGGGAGTGGTGCTGGGCCTGCTGGTGCTCGTGGTGCTCGCGCTGGTGGACGCCTTCGTCTCCGTCCGCCTCCATCAGCGGAGTCTCGACCGGCGTCTCGTCCGGGACACGCTTCGGATTCGCGAGGCGATGGACCGCGAGGGCATCGGATCCCGGACGGGCGGGGGCATCGACGATGCATGATCCACCCCGTTGGGCTTCGATCCTCCTTGCGCCCGCGACCCTCGTGTACGCGACAGTCGTCGAATGTCGACGTCGTCGCTTCGACGCTGGAACCGGCGTGATCCGAGTCGATGCCCCCGTGATCTCCGTGGGAAACATCGTCGCGGGCGGTACCGGAAAGTCGCCGGTGTGCCGTACCATCGCGAGCCATCTTCTTCGAGCGGGGAACCGTCCCGCGATCGCGATGCGCGGATACCGAGCCGGCGCGACCGGCGTCTCCGACGAGGCGGCGGAGTACGCATCGCTTATCCCCGAGGTCCCGATCGCGGTCGGCGCGGATCGAGTCGCCACGATCGCATCCTTGAAGGATCCGCCCGGATCGATCGTCCTCGACGACGGATTCCAGCACCGGCGCGTGCATCGGGATCTCGACATCGTGCTCGTCGACGCCGTCCACTCCGGCCTCGACCGCGGGATGCTGCCGTCGGGTCCGAGGCGGGAGCCGAGAAGCGCCCTGCGTCGGGCGGATGCGGTCGTCGTGACGCGGGCGTCGAAGATCGATCCCGTGCTCGCCGCCGAGATCGAACGGCATCATGGCCGACCCCCGCTCGCCTGGACACGGCATGCCTGGACCGGACTGACGTCGCATCACCGGGGCGTCGAGTCGGCGAGACCAGTGTCGGACCTGAACGGACGCCGCGTCGCGACCGCCTTCGGCGTAGGCAACCCGGATTCCATCCGACGGTCGATCGAGGCGGCGGGTGGCATCATCGTGCACGACGTACCGGTGCGGGACCATGCCGCCTACGACGCGGATCGAGTCTCGTCGATCGCCGCCGTGGCGGAGGCCGCGGGCGCGGAGGCGATCGTCACCACCCTCAAGGACTGGGTGAAGATCGGTCGGCACGTGGATCGGATCGGTGCGATGCCGGTGCTCGTTCCGACCCTCGAGATCGAGTTTCTCGCCGGAAAGGCGGGATTCTTCGAGGCCATCGACGCGACGATCAAGAGGGCGGCCTCGGCCGCGGGGTGATAGGCTCCGCCCCACCTTGAACCATACTTCCCACACCACGGCGGCAGGCCCCGGAATCGACTTCGTCGAAGCGGTCGCTCGGCTCTCGGGCGGACGCGTCCTCCTGGTCGGCGATCTCATGCTCGACGAGACGATTCGCGGCGCCGCCGAACGGCTGAGCCCCGACGCGCCGGTTCCGGTGCTGGCGATCGACGGCGAGGAGGCGATCGAGCGCCGGCCGGGCGGTACCGGCAACGTCGCCGCCTGCCTTCGGGGGCTTGAGATGGAGGTCTCGGTGGTGGGGCTCGTCGGCGACGACGACGCTGGTCGGCATCTGACGGCCGAACTCGAGGTGAACGGTTGCGAAGTCGGGGGCGTCGTGGTCGATCCGTCGCGACCCACGACGGTGAAGCGAAGCCTGGTGGGGCTCGCCCAGCATCGGCACCCGCAGAAGATGTTCCGGCTCGACGTCGAGTCGCGGCGTCCCGCCGCCGAAGCGGTGGTCAGCCGGCTGCTCGCGGCGATCGATGCCCGGATCGATGGTGTCGACTGCGTCTGTCTCGAGGACTACGACAAGGGTGCGTGCACCGAAGCCCTCTGTCAGGAACTCGTTCGAAGATGTCGGGAGCGTGATGTCCCCCTGCTCGTCGATCCGGCTTCGATCTCCGACTACGCCCGATACGCGGGGGCGACCCTGATCACGCCGAACCGCACCGAAGCGGAACGAGCGATGGATCGCCCCGGCGGCCTTCGCACCGACCTCGGCATGGCGGTCGAGATCGCGGTCGGTCTCCGGTCCCGACACGGGTTCGATGCAGTGGTTCTCACGCTGGACCGGGACGGGGCGATGCTCGCCGCCGAGGACGGTTGCGTCCATCTCCCGACCGAGGCGAAATCCGTCTACGACGTCACCGGCGCCGGGGACATGGTGCTTGCTGCGCTGGCGGCGGCCTGGTCGCATGGCCTGCATGGTGTCGAGGGCGTCCGGCTCGCGAATCTCGCGGCGGGGATTGAAGTGGAGCTGACCGGGGCCCAGCCGGTTCCGCTCGCGGAACTGCGGCGGGCCGCGTTGCACGCGAGCGCCGCCGGGATCGGAAAGACGCGTCGGCTCGCACACCTTCTGCTTGAACTCGAGGTGCTTCGCCGTGATGGTCGACGAATCGTCCTGACCAACGGCTGCTTCGACGTGATCCACGCCGGGCACGTCGCCTATCTGAAGGAAGCGAAGCAGCAGGGCGACGTGCTGGTGGTCGGCATCAACGCGGACGAGAGCGTTCGGGCGCTCAAGGGTCCCGAACGCCCGATCTTCAACGAGGCGGAACGGCTGGAAGTGCTCGCGGAGCTGCAATCGATCGACTACCTCGTGGTTTTCGGGGAGGAGACCGCCGCGGACCTGATCGAGGCGATTCATCCCGATGTCTACGTGAAGGGCGGTGACTACCGCCCGGAAGCCATCACCGAACACCCGCTGCTCGAGCGGCTCGGCATCGATGTTCGGATTCTGGCCCATCGGCCGGGGCTGGGCTCGACCGCGATCATCGATCGCCTTCGGACGCCCTGAAGCCTCCGTGTCCGAGAAAACATCGTTCTTCCGATGATTCACGCCGTTGGGTGGGTTGCCGATGGCATCGGCGGCATTCGGGGGAATACTCGGGGATCATGAGACGCCTCGTCATGACCCAGATCGGATTTCACCTGCTCACGGCGAGCGTCCTGAGTGGTTGCGCGTCCTCGAAGCCGGCCCTGCCAGCACCGCCGGTGGCCGAGGTCTCGAGCATTCTGGTGCTTCCGTCCGCCACCCAGGCGATGCTTGCCTTCGAGACCGGCATGGTCACAGACGGAGCGATCCAGGCCAGAAATCAGTCTCGGCTCGGCGGATCGCCCATGGCCGGTGCGGGGCCGATGGTCGTCTCCCGGNGCGTTCGCGACGATCAGCGGATCATCAACGGCCGAAACCAGTCGACGTTTTCCCTCCGGGTACGAACCGGTTCCCGGTGGGGTCGATGACGCAATTGGCGAGTCGGCCATGAACATAAGTGTAGGTTTTATCAACGCTTGCCCCGAACCGCTTGACATCGGAGGTGGTCGTTTCGATACTCGGGATTGGTTGATTTCGGCTCCGGGGGACGGTGCCGGCGTCGCCCATGAATCATGAATCCAGTCGGAGCGTGACGGAATGTCGAGTTCAATCTCCAGTGCCTTGGGCAAGACGACGACCAAGAAGGAGATCGTCGATCGGATCGCGGCGGAAATGAATCAGCCGCGGGCTGATGTGAAACGCACCATTCAGGCGTTCCTCGACGAGGTCATCGAGGAACTTGGACGAGGCAACCGCCTCGAATTCCGTGACTTCGGCGTCTTCGAGATCCGCGAGCGAGCCGCCCGGCGGGCGCAGAATCCCAAGACGCTCGAGCAGGTCGAGGTTCCGGCGAGGAGGACCGTGAAGTTCAAGACCGGCCGCCTGATGAAGTTCCGGGTGGACGGCCCGGAAGACGACGCGGGCTGATCCTCGCTCCGCCGATCGAAACTCGTCCACATCGGGTTGTGGATGACTGGTCAGGACGAGGAGCGACTCGACGAACGCCGTGGTTCGCGGCGAGAATGGCGGCATGCCAGAGTCTGAAGGAAGAAGCCGTTTCGAGAAGCGGGACAAGGACGAACGCCCCACGCTGCGGGCGGAGGAGTTGACGCGACTCGCGGAGGCGGTTCCGCCGCACGCCCTCGATGCGGAGGTGTCGCTGCTCGGCTCGATGATCCTCGACCCGCGGGTGATCGCGGACGTGCTCGGNATCGTGAAGTCGGGNATCGACTTCCACCGACCGGCGCACACGATCCTCTTCGACCTCATGATCGACTGTTACGACCGGACCGCGTCGCTCGACGTCGTCCAGTTGAACCAGCTCCTGATCGACCGATCGCTGCTCGACGAGGTCGGCGGTCTGGACTACCTGGTGCATCTCGCGGAGAGCGTTCCGACCGCGACCAACGCGCCCCGCTACGCCCGGATGGTCCGGGAGAAGGCGACCCTTCGCGAACTGATCGCGGCGGCGGGCGAGACGCTCCAGGATGCGCACCGGGCGGACCTCGAGGTCGCGATGGTGCTGGAGTCCGCGGAGAAGCGGATCTTCAAGATCGCCGAGCAACGCGAGCAACAGAGCGCGAGTTCGCTCAACGTCCTGCTCGACGAGGTGATGAAGTCCATCGAGGAGTCCGACGGTTCCCGGATCGGGGGCGTGCCCTCGGGCTTCGGCGAGCTCGACGAGATGCTGAACGGCTTCCAGCGGGGTGAGATGCTGATCCTCGCCGCCCGTCCGTCGATGGGCAAGACGGCGTTCGCCCTCAACATCGCCGAGCAGATGGCGGTGGCGGATCANCCNGTCGCGATCTTCAGTCTCGAGATGGGCAAGCAGCAGCTGGTCCAGCGAATGCTCTGNGCCCGTGGGCGGATCGANTCGCAGCGGATGCGGCGAAGCACGCTTCGCGANGAGGACTTCAAGCGGCTGATGACCGCGTGCAACGACCTTTCGGATGCGCCGATCTACATCGACGACACGCCGGGGTTGAACCTGCTCCAGCTGCGGTCGAAGGCNCGGCGGATGAAGGACAAGCACGATATCGGCGCGATCGTGATCGACTACCTGCAGCTGATGAGCGCGGGCGGCCGGGTCGAGAGCCGGCAGCTCGAAGTCTCGGAGATCAGTCGTGGCGTCAAGGCGATGGCCCGGGAGATCGACGTGCCGGTCCTCTGCCTCAGCCAGCTCAATCGAGCCGCCGAACAGCGGGAGGGGCACCGTCCGCGGATGAGCGACCTTCGCGAGTCGGGATCGATCGAACAGGACGCCGACGTGGTGATGATGCTCCACCGCGAGGAGTACTACCACAAGGCCGAGCCCGAATGGGCGGAGCAGAACCCCGACAAGGCCGGCCTCGCGGAGGTGATCATCGCGAAGCAGCGAAACGGTCCCACCGGCGTGGTGACGCTCGGTTGGAACGCCCAGAGCACGCGTTTTCAGGATCTCTCCTACGCGACGCCGCCGCCGGACATGCCGGCGGAAGGAAGCGGGTGGAGCGAATCCAGCGGCATTCCGATCTGATTCCGCATCATCCGCGGCGGATCCGCGTTCTCCATCGTCTTCGAACGCGCTCGAGCACGGCGTGTGTCCGCATCCGAATCGGTCCGGTGCGGTAGGGTGGGAGACGAGGCCGGACGCCGCGGGGTGGTCCGCATCGACGCGAGGAACCCGGCTCCACTATCGATGGACCAGACCACCCCAGACCAGCTCGCGGTGATCGTCCGCTCCGCGGGCGACGGGGACGAGGCGGCGTGGAAAACGCTCGTCGAGGCCTATTCGCCGCGGGTGTTCGCCCTGATCCGGGCCCAATGTCGCGATGAGGAACTCGCGGAGGAAATCACCCAGTCGACCTTCTGCACGATCGCGACGAAGCTCGCCGACTACGACGAGGTGGGTCGATTCGAGTCGTGGCTCATGCGGATCGCGATGAATCGCCTCCGGGACGAGATGCGTCGACGAAAGCGACATGCACGGCCGGCCTCGGAGTCGACCCTGGTCGGTCTGGCCGGGGAGGTCGACCCGCCGGATCGGGCAGACGACCANGGTCTGCCGGAAGGTGATCTGCGAACGGCGATCGAGCGGCTTCCGGACGCCGATCGGGAGATCCTGTACCTGCGGCACGTCGGTGGGTTGAGCTTCAAGCAGCTCGCAGAGGCCTTGGAAACGCCCATGGGGACGTTGTTGGCACGGCACCATCGGGCCCTCAAAAAAGTCCGTGANATGCTCGAGGGCATGCAGGCNGAGGGTGATGATGCCGAGTGANATNCNTGGATATCGGACGTTTCGGCGATATCGGGCTCGAACCGCGNCGTTTCCCGCGCGAAGTCCGTTTACATGCAATCGAGGGCTCGGATCGGCGTTCTTCAACCCGAGGCTCNCCTTGGATTCACGCTCATGAACAACGAAGACCAACCGCTCGAGGCAGGGACTCCGGACTTCGATCGCGTCGCGGACGACGCGGCGTCGATCCCCTCGGAGCTCGCCGATCTCGATTCGAGGCTCGGGGATGCGATGCGGGGTGAACGCGTGGTCGATTCCGATCGGGCGGCTTCGCTGGCGTCCTCCGTGTTCGCGGCTTCGGTGGGATCGCTCCCGGCCGACTCGTCCGCGGTGANGACGTATCCGATCGCCGATTGGCGTCGACGGCTCGCGGTGGGTGCGGGGCTGGCGGCGGCGGCATCCCTGGCGATCGCCGCATGGATCCAATTCCAGTCGGNACCGGTTTCGACCAACCCGGCCGAGACGCCTCGGATCGCGGCGTCGGAAAGCGACTCGGGGGCGGGTGCCACGGNCGAGTTCGATTTCGACGGCTTCGGAGATGGTGACACGCTTCTGGTATCCATCGATTCGCCGACGGGGCCGGAAGCCCTGCTCGCGGCGGTGATGATGGGCGGTGACGCCGAGTGGCTCGATGATGCACCGTCGGCCACGCTGGCGGTTCAGAACGTACGACCGGTCCTCGACTCGTGGTCGATCGATGTGACCGATGTCGAGGCGGAAATCCAGTCGATTCTCGCCGGCCCGACGTCCTGATGCCGCGAACGGAGTATCGTCGAACCGTGATCACGCCCACGCTCAGATTCATGATCGCCGGTCTGGTGCTTTCCTGCACCGCCGCGCTTCCGGCTCAGGATTCCCCGACCGAGGCGACCGAGGCGGAGGATTCGATGAACGAACGTCCCCGCCGCGTGCGGCCGGACGTCGGCGACNCCGATCAGAACCCCCGGCACGGTGGTCGCTTCGANGGACGACGGGGCGGCATGGCGGATCGGTTGCTCGGGCGTGGCGATGGNGGCGAANCACGCGGGCGCGGCATCCCGCGAACGATCTCCGAAGAGGATTTCAAGCGAATGATCGAGATCGGCAAGCGGATCTCGCCGGAGATGTCCGCCGNGCTCGAAAAGCAATGGGTGGAGAACCGCGAGGCGGCCATGAAGTCGCTGGCCCGCAACGGCCGACGGCTCTACGGCATGATGATGCTCGAGCGAAGGAATCCCGAACTNTTNNCCGCGAAGGTCGAGGAGTTGAAGGCGCAGTTCGATCTTCGAAACGCGGCGATGGCGTTCGNCGCAGCCCGGGANGCCGGAGACGAAGCGGCCCAGCTCGCGGCGCGGTCCTCCATCGAGACGCTGGCCGCNAAGACCATCGACCTCGGACTGAAGGTTCGCGCGATGGAGCTGGCCGCGCTCGATCTGGCGGTGCTCGAGATGCGGGCGAAGCTCCAGGAAGAGGTCGCGTCCTCNANCGCTCGGGTGGAAGCCATGGTCNAGCGACTCCTGATGCCGCGTGAGGAACGTCCTCGCACCGGCGACGGGAAGGGCCNGAAGAAGGAAGCNCCCGCCNCCACGGCGGGGTGAACGAACCGAACGAATGTCCGAAGTCGCCACCGTGCCATCCGCCGCTCCCGGACGACCGAAGGCCGTGGCGGCGCGACCACGGGGTTGGGCCGGNCCGATCGGGATGGCGGTACTGCTCCTCGTCGGGATCGGTTGCTTCGCCACGCTCCCCTGGACGCTCGGCGGCGTCGAATTCGCCGGCGTGGTCGAGCGTCGTTACGAAGCCGGCGACCTCGATCTCAATCTCCTTCCTCCGTCGCTGATGGGATTCGATGCCGCCGAAACCGCCCGCGTCTCCGACGTGGCCGATGCGGGGGGATTCGTCCCGGTGCTCGCGTTCGGTACCGACGAACTCGGGCGCGGGATGCTGACGCGAGTGATGCTCGGTGGGGCGGTGAGCCTCGGAATCGGACTCGCCTCGGCGGTGATCGCGGTCACGATCGGAACGCTCCTCGGCGGGCTCGCGGGATTCGTGGGCGGCCGGGTCGACGCCACGATCATGCGATTCGTCGACATCCTCTACGGGTTGCCCTACATCCTGCTGGTCGTTCTGATCTCGGTGGCCGCCGACGGGGTGATCGCCCGGCTCGGCCTTGATCCATCCTCCTCCGCTCGGCAACTGGTCAATGTCGCCACCCTGCTGGTCGCGATCGGGGGCGTCGGCTGGCTGACCACCGCCCGGGTGATTCGAGGGCAGGTGCTGAGCCTCCGGGCCCAGCCTTTCATGGAGGCATGCCGAGCCCAGGGAATGGGGGCGGGGCGGCAGTTCTTTCGGCACCTCCTGCCGAATCTGGTCGGTCCGATCGTGGTCTACGGGACCCTCGCGGTCCCCGCGGCGATTCTCTCGGAGAGTTTCCTGAGTTTTCTCGGGATCGGGGTCGAGGAGCCGCTCCCCAGCTGGGGCAACCTCGCGAGCACGGGGCTTTCGGAACTCAACACGGTCCGCAGTCGATGGTGGCTGCTGGCCTGGCCCTGCGTCTTCATCGCGATCACCCTCGTCAGCCTCAACCTGATCGGGGATCGGTTGAAGGCGAGGTTTGATCCAACTCACGGCTCCCCGTAGCCTGTACCACCCGGACTCGAGTCCGGGCCCGTCCCCAGACGTCCCCCGAAGTCGTCGACCCCCTGGAAGCCCCCCTCAGATGCAGAACCGATTCACCTTCAAGGATTCGATGCTTTTCCTCCTGATCGGCGTGGTGGGCCTGCTGGCCTTCCTCTCGATGCAGGCAGGTGACCGCCTCTGGCGGGAGATGCAGAAGCTCGAGAGCAAGATGAGCGACATCGAGCGATCGGGCGGAAGCGGCAGCACCGCGGGCATCGACGACGTTCGCCGGAAACTCGCCGAACTGAAGACGGCCATCGCATCCCGACCGATCAACGTGCACGTGTCCGGGGTCGCCGCATCGGGGATCGCCGCGCCGGCGCCCGCGACCGGTTCGATGGACGACGATCCCGCGTTCGACGCGCCGACCGGCGAGGGCGCTCGCGACACCGCCTGGGCGCGGCCCGGCGTCGAGGTCGCGTGGCAGGAGACCCCGGGGTTCACGACGAATCCGGAATCGGTCCCCGGCTACGCCGCCGGAGGCGAGTTCACGGAGATCTTCTCGGCCCAGCTTCCCCGAATCACGCCGTATCTCTCGGGTGACGTCTACAGCCGCCGGATTCTCGATCAGGTCGTCGAGCCGCTGGGGGCGTACAACTCCGAAACGCTCGCGATCGAGGGCGTCCTCGCGGACGCCTGGCAGTTCGATCCCGACGGCATGTGGCTCCGAGTCCACCTGAACCCCCGCGCGACCTTCAGCGACGGGACGCCCGTGACCTCCGAAGACGTCCGCTGGACCGTCGAGGACTTCATCAAGAACACCCGCATCGAAGCCGAGCGTTCGCGTTCGACCCTCGACATGATCGAGCGGGTCGACATCGTCGACGATCGGACCGTGGAGTTCGTCTTCAACAAGGCGGTCTTCACGAACCTCGACTACACCCTCGGCATCGCCGTGCTGCCCAAGCACGTCTACGGCGCGCTCGAGGAGTCCGAGATCAACCAGTCGACCGGACTCCTGATGGGGTCCGGCCCCTTCAGGCTCGAGGTGATGGACGTCGAGAACCAGTGGTCGCCCGGCGAGGACGTCGTCATCGTCCGCAACGAGCGGTACTGGGGTGAGCAGAAGTCGCCGCTCGCGAGCATGCGGTTCAAGGTCATCACCGAACCGACCGCCGCGCTGGTCGGATTCCGGAACGGGGACGGGGACATGCTCACGCCGTCGTCCTCGCAGTACGCGGAACTCCGGAAGAACAGCGACTTCCTTCGCAGCAACGCGATCTACAAGTGGGTCAACATGCGATCCGGCTATTCGTTCATCGGATGGCAGTGCGGTCGCCGAGGCGGCCCGCCGGACGGTGATTGGACCCCCTTCCACGACAAGCGGGTCCGGCGCGCGATGACCATGCTCCTCGACCGCGAACAGATGATCCGGAACATCTACGCCGGCGTGGGTGTGGTGTCGACCGGGCCGAACAGCCCCAGCGCACCGAGTTCCAACCCCGACATCGATCCGTGGCCGTACGACCTCGACGAGTCGAGGGCGCTCCTCAAGGAGGCGGGCTGGGAGGATCTCGATGGTGATGGGATCCTCGAATACCAGAACGACGACGAGTACTTCTCCAAGGGCACGCCCTTCAAGTTCGAATTCACCATCACGAACTCGGGCGAGACCTCGGAGCGGATCATCAGCTACCTCGTCTCCCAGTGTTCCGAGATGGGCATCCAGTGCGAACCGAGGGTCGTCGACTGGTCCTTCTACTCCGACATGCTCAAGCGTCGGGACTTCGACGCCATGATCATGGGTTGGAGCGCGAACGCCCCCGAGTCCGATCCGCGACAGATCTGGCACAACTCCTCGATCCTCGACCAGGGTGACAACTTCATCCAGTGGGACAGCCAGGAT
>NYSY01000063.1 GCA_002683215.1 Planctomycetaceae bacterium | reverse complement strand
GTTCAGGAGGCTCACCCACGCGGTGACGTCCGCCGCGGTGTCGTCGTCGTTCAGCACCAGGTTGTAGTCGGCCCGCCAGGTGAGGCCGGCGGTCTGGTAGGTCGAGCGGATCTCATGGTTCCCGCCTCGGGCGGCGTCGAGCATCCACACCAGGGTGGGCTTGGTGAGGAAACCGTCGGGCAGCGAGCCGAGGGATATCCGGGCGTCGGAGGCGTCGACCATCTCGAGCCCGGTGTCGGTCTTGATGACCAGCCGGCCCTGGCTCGAGGAAAGGAGTTCGCCGGCGATGATCCGGATGCCGTCGCCTTCGGTCACGGTGATCTCGATCTGCTCGTCGAGGTACTTTTCGAGCAGCTTCGACGGGCTCACCAGATCGAACTTGAACGCCTGCTCCAGGACCGCGGTCCTCGGATCGGTCAGGTCGCGGAAGCCGACGCTGGTGGGATCGAGAAACGCCGCGACGTCGGTGAAGGAGACTTCATTCAGGCCCTTCTTGAGTTCGAAGGACCTCGTCTGGCGGACCACGCCGAAGCCGGGGACCTGCGAAGCGAAGTTGAAGTCCCCGCCGTTCCGCTGCTGGCCGATGAATCGCTGGGGATCGAAGCCGGCGGGATCCGCGGAGCTGTAGATCGTGACGCTGGTGGCGGGTTCCTCGGCGTTGGAGTCGGTGACGAGGCCTCCGAGCGCGGCGGTCCCGAGCAGCAGGCTGGAGGCGAGCAGGAAGGGGGTGATTCTTGGGCGAGACATGACGAGGCTCCGAGAGAGGCGTTTGGATTCGGTTCGATCGGGCGGCGATGGCACGATACGACTTTGAATGGCCGGTCGTTTCGCCCGGTCTCCGCGAAATCTCGCGAAAGCGGAAAATGGCGGCAGGGTTCGGTTTCCTACGATGTCCGTACCATGGGAGCGTGAACCGTCCGCGGGACGGTGCCTCGGACGGTTCGATGTCATCGACGGGAACGAACGCATGAAGATCCTCGTCACCGGCGTCGCGGGTTTCATCGGGCATCATGCCGCGATGGCGATGTTGGAACGCGGCGACCAGGTTCTCGGCGTCGATTCGATGAACGCCTACTACGATCCCGCGCTCAAGGCGGCTCGCCTGGCGCGGCTCGAGGCCATGCCGGGATTCGAGTTCCGTCAGCTGGATCTCTCGGATCGATCCGTTCTCGAAACGCTCGGGAATGCCGGGATCGATCGCATCGTTCACCTCGCGGCCCAGGCCGGGGTCCGTCATTCGATCGACGAACCCTTCGACTACCTCGAGTCGAATCTCGCGGCGACCCTGGTGGTGCTGGAGCTCGCCCGGGCGATCGAGACCTCGCATCTGGTCTTCGCCAGCAGCAGTTCGGTGTACGGCCTCAACGAGATGATGCCGTTCGCCACCGGGCACCCGGTCGATCATCCGGTCTCGCTCTACGCCGCCACCAAGCGCAGCACCGAACTGATGGCCCACGGTTACGCGCAGCTCTACGGGATCCCCACGACCGGGCTCCGGTTCTTCAGCGTGTACGGCACCTGGGGCCGTCCCGACATGGCCCTCTGGAAGTTCGCGGAGTCGATCCGTGAAGGCCGTCCGATCGAGCTCTACAACCACGGCCGGCATCGCCGCGACTTCACCTGGGTGGACGACGTGGTCGACGGGGTGCTCCGGGTCCTCGATCGTCCCGCGATGCCCGACCCCGATTTCGACCCGAGTAATCCGACGCCCGATCGCAGTGATGCGCCGTTCCGGGTCTACAACCTCGGCAACGACACCAACGTCGATCTGCTCCGGTTCGTCGGACTCATCGAGGAGGCCATGGGTCGCAGGGCGGAAACGATCCTCCTGCCTAAGCAGCCCGGTGACGTCGAGGCGAGCGCCGCCGACGTCGAACCGATGCGACGCGAGTTCGGGTGGGCGCCGCGCACGCCCGTGGAGGTCGGGGTTCCGACCTTCATCGAGTGGTGGCGGGCATGGATGGACCGGGGTGACTGAGACTCAGTCCTTCACGTCGATCCGGTGTTCGATCTCGAAACGTCTCGACCACGCCGCCGTCGCCGGTGGGAGGGACTCGCCGAACTCGTCTCGATCCACGGCCGCATCGACGAGGCTGCCCGGCCCGGTCACCAGCCGGTAGGCAAGTCGAATCCGATGCGGTCCCGGCTCGGTGATCGCGACGCGGCGTTGGAAGCGACGTTTCCTCGAGACCGTCGTGTCGGGGTCGTCGGTTTCTTCCGCGACGAGGGTCCAGATCATCGAGTCATCGGGATCGAGGAACGGACCATCGTCGATCGAGATGCCGTCGAAGAGGACGTGCAGGTACTGGCCGAAGGGGAGGATCTCGCCGCGCCGCTCGCCGACGAGGGTCACGTCGAACGATTCGCCCGGGGTGACAATCGTCGGGGCGTCCACCTCGGCCCCCCACGATGCGGCGTGGATCCGGTCGATCTGCCCTGCATCCAGTCCGTTCGGCCAGGTGCCACCGGCCACCGCGAGCAGTCCGGGGTGCCAGCTGTAGATCTTGTCGCCGGACTCCAACTGCGAGACCAGCAGGTCGAAGAGCCGATCCGACTGGGGGTCGTCGAGCGGCCGGGCGATGACTTCCGTCCAGATCGGGTGGAAGACGTCTTCGTCGTACGGTGCGAGGGTCACCAGGGCGCCGTTCGAAAGTCTTCCGGTGATGAAGCGGACGACGTCGCCGGCGAAGAAGAGAAGGCCGAGTCCGGCCGCCATGAGCACGAAGACGATCGCGATTCGAGTGAAGCGCCGCTGGTCTCCCCTTGCGCCGGTGTAGTGGATGGTGCCGGTGCCGGCGGTGGTTCCGCATTCCGGGCATCGACCCATGCTCGGATCGACCCGTTGATCGCACTTGAGGCATCGTGGAAAAAGATCGGCGCGATCGGTTCGTGCTTTTCGGAGGTGGGAGATCTTGTCGCCCGCCAGAAGAAACAGCAGGACCGAAGCGATCATCATGAACTCGAAGGGCCGGTCGCTTGCCAGGAAGAGCACCAGGATGCACGCGGTCGCGAGGATGACGTAGGTGATCCTTCGCTCGAGCGGTCGTGCGGCTCGTCGGCCGAGGATCAACGCGACGATCTGCGCCGGAACCGACGGTCGCAACATCGTCGGCGGGGTGCCTCTCAGGAATGCCGCGGCCTGGTCTCCAAGCGTCACGCGATCGTGCCAGAATCGGTGGAGTTCGGTCTCGCTCCATGCCTGCGGAAACAGGAGGCAACAGGCGTCTCTTTGGAACGGCGTTCCGCCGCAGTTCGGACAGATCTCGTCCGGGGATCTGGTCTCGTCTTCGACGGCCTCGATGACGCGCGCGAGTCGGCGTCGACGCCGGACCGCCGCGACGATCATGACGGTGATGATGCCGATCCAGACCAGCGAGGTGACGAGGGTGGCGGTCCGGAGGTCCGACTTGAGCGCCTCATCCATCGTGAACCGTCGACCGATCGTCAGAATGTTCGGGGCGAGGATCCCGATCTGGATCAGGAGAAAGCAGCCGAGGCCGATCAGCGGCCAGGCCGCGCGGCGTCGATCTCGTCGGAGTCGCGTCGCGATGCACTCGCGGTCGAGGGGGATCAGGTCGGCGCCGATTTCCGCAGGGACCGCTCGTCTGCCGGTGTCGTCCGGTTCCGAGGTTCCTTCGGTGTCGTTCATCGCGATGGTCCCATGGACGGACTCTAGGCCGAACGAACCGATTGGGATCATTCCACTCGGTACGGAATGAGGGTGACGTCCTGTGCCGTGAGAATGTCCACGCCACACTCGGGGCAGGTGTCGGGAAACGGCGGATGAAGCCGATACCGGCAGGCGTTGCAGCGAGGAGCAGTCAGGAGCCCCGATTCGGTGCGATCGCGCAGCCTTCGAAGGAAGACGAACAGGCCGGCGATCCCGCCGATCAGGACGATTCCAAAGAAGATCCAGCTGGGCGGGGAAAGCGCGCCTCCGCCTGCGAAGACGGCGGGCGGAAGGACGAAGATGGCGAGCAGCACGAAGAAGAGCGGTGATATCGTGGTCCACCATCGACCGAGCAGTCTCGCCGTCGTCGCGGCGGGGTTCGCCGGGGGGCGAGCGAGCGAGGTGCCATACGGGCCACGGGGGCGATTCCACGCCGCTTCGAAGTCCGCGTCCCCGAGGCGATCGCGTCGTGGACCGAACGCGATGATCCGGTTGCTGGCCCGGCGGGAGAGGCGAACGTCGAGCGGCGCCCGTTGCACGGTGCCCTCGTGCCAGAAACCGTAGAGGTCGAGCGGCGACCAGCCCACCGGCGCCCGGCGGCAGCACGTTCCGGGGTTGAACGGATTCGAGCCGCAGCAGGGACAGATCGCCATGCCGACCTCCTGCAACCGTCGGCCGACTCGAATCACCCGGCGGCGGCGGCGGATCTGGATCGTGAGTGCGCACGGGACCGTGACCCCGGCGAGGATCAAGAGGTACCCCACGATGGGAGGAACCATGTTCATGTCCCACGCCGCCCAAGTCTGGGTCAGCGTGAGGACGCCGAGGACGAGGCAGATCGGTGAAGCGATCGCCAGCAGCACGATCGCCGGCAGGGTCATCACGGTGTGTCGCTGGAGCGCCACGCTCGCGGATCTCGGGCCGATCGGCCAGCGGTCGACGATGGCGTCAAGCGTCGACGTTTCGGAATTGGTGTCGGCGACGGGTGCCGCCGCCTGATCACCGAAACTCGAGGGTTCGACGTCTGCTGCCATGTGGACAGGCTAGCGTGCGATCGCTTCGGCCCGGACCTCGCGAAGCACCGTCACCTTGATCTCGCCGGGAAAGGTCATCTCGTCCTCGACCCGCTTCGCCACGTCCCGTGCGATCTTGTGGGCCGTGGCGTCGTCGGCCTTCCGCGCATCGAGGATGACCCGGACTTCACGGCCGGCCTGAATCGCATGGGCTTCCTCGACGAATGGCTGATCGGTGGCGATGCCCTCGAGCTGCTCGAGTCGCTTGATGTACATCTCCATCGATTCGCGCCGGGCGCCGGGTCGCGCGCCGCTCACCGCATCCGCCGCCATCACGATGGCGGTATACGGGGTGGTCGCGGGAATGTCTCCGTGGTGGCCGCCGATGGCGTTGAGCACCGCTTCGGACTTCTCACCGAACTTCCGGGCGAATTCCATGCCGATCGCGGGATGGCCGCCTTCCATGTCGTGGTCCATCGCCTTGCCGATGTCGTGCAGGAAGCCGCACCGCCGTGCGATGGTCCCATCGAGGCCGAGCTGGTCGGCGATCATCTGGCTGAGGAACGCCACTTCGATGGAGTGGCGAAGGACGTTCTGGCCGTAGCTGGTCCGGAACTGCATCTTGCCCATCGCTTCGGCGATCTTGGGATGGACGCCCCGAATGTCGGTCTCGACGAGGGCATCCTTGCCAACCTGCTTGATCCGATCTTCGATGTCTCGCCTGGTCTGGGCCACGATCTCCTCGATCTTCGAGGGGTGGACCCGGCCATCCGCCACAAGCTTCTGGAGGCTCTCCGCCGCGATCGCCTGCCGCACCCGATCGAAGCAGGACACGCTGATCACGCCGGGCGTGTCATCGACCATGACATCGGCACCGGTTGCCTTCTCGATGGCTCGAATGTTTCGACCTTCGCGGCCGATGATGCGGCCTTTAAGGTCATCGGAGGGGATTTTCACAGCCCGCACGGTCGAGTCACTGACGTTTTCGGCGGCATATCGCTGAATCGCCAGCAAGGTGATTTCGCGGCTCTTTTCGCGAGCTCGCTCCTCAGCCTCCTCGATGACTTCTTGCTCGATCTTGGCGGCTTCATGCGATGATTCGACGCGAATTTCGGCGAAAAGTTGCTCTTGGGCCTGGTCACGCGTCATTTCTGCAACACTCGCCAGTCGATCCTTGAGCTGTTCTGCGGTTTGGGCGGTGGTCTCGAGCAGGGCTTCCCGCTCCTCGGCAATCTTCTCCAGCCGCGTCTCTTTGCGCTCGAACTTCTCTTCCCGGCGGGTCAATTGCGTCAATTTGGAGTCGAGGGTCTCTTCACGCTTGTTGGCGCGGGCCTGTGCCTCCTTGGCTTCGCTGAGGAGCTCCGCAGACTCCCGCTCGACCGCCTTGCGTCGTTCAGCCGCCTTCGCCTCGCCCTCGGCCTCGATGGATCTGGCAGCCGTCTGAGCTTCGCTGCGGGCCGCCTCGACGATCGTCGCGGCCTCGGCCTTGGCGGTTCCGATGGATTTTCCGGTGGTGGCGGTGATCAACAGCCAGGCGAGGATGGCCCCGGCGACGGCCGCGATGCTGAACCCGATGAAGTCCTGAGGTTCCAGTGCGAGCACGAGCGAAAGGGAAGTCATGCCACCCTCCAAGGAGGAGACGACCGTCGCGGACTGGTGTCCGGGGGCGCGAGGTGACGTGCGCTCGACTCTCGTCGTGATGGCCTGCGGCGTCCGAGCGAATTCGCATACGCGAACCGTCGGCAGGATCGAATCCGTTGTTCCAAGGGGATGAAGTGCCTTTTGAGCGTCTTCAGAAGGGTTTGGAACGGTTCATTGAGCGTGTCTCAGAACTGCTCGATGCGGAATCGACTCCGGGAAAAGGAACGTGAAAAACGGGCCACCAAGGAAACGAGAGTCAGCATTCAATCTATCCAGGTCACCACCATCCGAGGATTCGGAGGCGGGCTCGACCACGGGGAGGTGTGGAAGGCCTTGGACCTGACGGTCGACGTCTTGATCGAATCTCCACCGGCTTGGTGGAACGTGTGGATCTGGATCGTCGAACGAGAGATCGGTCGTCACCCGACCCAAGGTCGGGATTGCCGTATGAACCGGCGGCACGCCGCGCGAGCCGTACCGGTAGTTGCTTCTGTAGTATTGCGGCGGTCCCGAGTCTGTCAAGACCTACGGATACCCCGTGCCGAGTTCCGCCAGGCCCGCAGGCGGGGCCACCGCCATCGATGAAGCCTCCCTGAAACGTCAGAATCGGGGATTCAAGCCAACGTGTGAGGACGTCTCAGCATGCCAGCCGCCATTCAGTGGGCTCTTGACCTGCTCCCGACGAATCCGATCTGTATCCGGCTCATCCAAGGTGGATCGACCCGGATGCGGCACCTCTACCTTCGGAGCGGTTATCTGGCCGCCTTGATCGCGGTGCTGCTGCTCGCCCTGATCGGGCCGACCTCGAGCCTGCGGGAGCTTGCCCAGCGCGGAGCGTCGGCATTCACGATCGTTGCCTTCGGTCAGGTGTTTCTGATCTGTCTGCTCACGCCGGTGTTCATGGCCGGGGCGATCGCTCAGGAAGCCAATCCCCGGACCTGGGACATCCTCCTGACCACGCCGCTGAACGCCCTCCAGATCGTGCTGGGGAACCTCTTCGGGCGACTGTTCTTCATCCTCGCCCTGCTGGTCTCCTCGCTTCCGCTCTTTCTGTTCATCCAGACCTTCGGCGGGGTGCCCGGCGAGTCGATCGTGCAGAGTTACGTGGTCGCCGGTTGCAGCGCCCTGGTGGTCGCGGCAGTCGCGGTCACGCTCAGCGTCACCCGCTCGGCGGGTCGGCGGGCGGTCTTCGCGTTCTACGTCTCGGTGGTGGTCTATCTCTTCCTCACCTGGCTGATCGACAATCGCCTTCGCGTTCCGGTCTCCGTGGGAAGCCTGGCGACGTCGACCACCATCATGACGCCGCTGAATCCGTTCCTCGCGCTCGAGAGTCTCCTGCTCAGCAACAGCTACGTGCCCCGGTCGGTGGATCCGGACACCGGCTGGCTGCAGCGATGGTGGCTGGGAAGACCGGTGGCGTCCTTTGCCTGGCTGTCGGTCCTGACCAGNCTGGCGCTCGTGGTCTACTCGACGGCCCGGCTTCGCGTGATCGGGGCCAAGGTCGGGCAGGTTCCGTGGTATCGCCGGTTCCTGCGTCTCGGCGGTGGCGGTGGTGAAGGTCGCGAGCCTCGAACGCCCAGCCACAATCCGATCGCCTGGCGCGAGACGAGCTCGCGGTCGCTCTCCGTGGCAGGGGTGCTTGGTCGCTGGGGCTTCATCGCGGCCGGCGGGATCGCGACCCTTCTGGTGCTCTGGCTCTTCCACGTCGGTTCGATCACGATCATGGATCTTCGCGTGACATCGCTCGCCATCGTCGCGGCGGAGATCACCATCGTGGTGCTTGCGGCGGTGAACATGAGCGCGACCGCGGTGAGTCGCGAACGCGAGGACGGCACGCTCGACCTCATTCTCACGACGCCGATGCAGCCCGGTCCCTACCTCGCCGGGAAGCTTCGCGGGCTGGTGCAGTACCTGCTTCCCATGCTCGTGCTGCCGGTGCTCTCCATGGCGATCATCCTCGTCTACGCCCTGGCGCGGCCGGATGCGACGGTGGCGTCGGTGACGGTCGGCACCGCGGTGCGGGGGGTTCCCCTGCTGCAGGCCGCATCGGTGATCGGCATGGTGCTGCTGATGCCCGCCTTCGTCGCCTTCACCGTCATGGTCGGTCTGCAATGGTCGATCCGGAGCAAGGGGACGATCGGTTCCATCATCGCGGCGGTGCTGGTGGTGTTCACGGTGACCGGGGTCATCGGTCTCTGCGGCATCGCGAGCGGCAACGGCATTCCGTTCCTCGGGTCGGCGATCTCGGCGATCAGTCCGTTCAACCTCGTGGCCGCGGCGTTCATTCCGGAAAGCACGATTTCCGAGACGATCCGTGAAGGCGATGAGAGCGGCATCTCCATGCTGGTCGGCGCGGCCATCGCCGCGGTGATCTACGGCCTGATCGTCTACGCGATGCACGCGAGCATGAAACGATCGTTCATGATGACCGTCCGTCGCCTCGCCGGCACCCGCTGAACGCCTCGAGACGCGAACACGCCGGAAGGATCCAACGGGATCCTTCCGGCGTGTTCGTGTTCATCGGCATCGAAACGCCCCGCGGTGCGGCGGGGCCGGCCGGCCTCAACCGAACCAGTAGGTGAGCAGGATTCCGAAGTCGCCGCCGTCGACGATGCCGTCGCCGTTGAAGTCGGCGGTGCAATCGCCGGTGCAGGGGCCCCACTGGACGAGCATGATGCCGACGTCGGCGCCGGAGACGATTCCGTCGCCGTCGAGGTCGCCGGGCACGCCCGCCTCGAGTTCGATCGTCATCACGTCCATGGCGAGGGGGGCGCTCTTGCCCTGGGAGACCCAGAGGTCGTAGGCGATCTGGCCCTTGTCGTCGGTGACGTTGTAGTCGCGAAGGAACTCCATGTACTCGCGGGACGAGGTCTGGAAGTACAGGGTCGCGACGGCTTCGACCGCGCCTTCGGGAATGTCGAAGGTCGTGTCGTCCCAGTACTGGCCGTCCGCGTACTCGACGCCCTTGGGCCCGCCACCGAACGCCGCGAACTTTGCGTTGTTGAAGCCTCGGGGCGGAATGCGGTTGTCGAAGAGGATCTCGTTGTTCAACACGAGGTGGAAGGATTCGCCGGCGGGGATGTTGGCCATCTTCGCCACGTCGTCGGAGATTCCCATCTTCTTCTCATAGACCTTGGTGTCGGAGATCTCGAGTTCCGCGGTCTCGAAGTCGTATTCGCCCCGTTCGTCGATGATCTGCCCGGTGGCATCGACGTACTTGACGTTGATCCACATCCGCCGCCCTTCCGGGTACCCGGTGGGAAGGGAGTGACCGCCCTGGTTGATGATCCGGACCGTGAGTTCGTCGCCTTCGACGGCGAGCTCCATGTCGCTGGCGTCCCGGAGCATCTGCTCGGTCCGTGCGTTGGCGGCTTCACGGCGATCTTCGGTGACCCCGTAGAAGTCCGCATCCACCCCCATCGATTCGGCGATCGCATCGAGCACCCAGGTGTTGCCACCCGCGAAGGAATGGGCGCCGACGTCGGGTCGTTCGAAGAACGGAGGACCGGTGTAGAAGCCGCACGCGCCGCCGACCTGCGGGGGCATGTGGCAGTTCTGGCAGCTGGAGATCGCGGTGTCGTCCGGGAGCGCTCCGCCGAAGCGACCGTCTTCGAACACCACGCCACCGTCTGCGAAGTCGCTGTTGAGCCACTCCGAATAGGTTCGTTGTTCGGCGACCATGTCGTGGAGGTCGTCGGTCGGATGCGACTCGCCCATCGGGTTCAGCACACCCTTGTTCGTCTTCGGATCGAGGGTGAAGACCGGGTTGCTGACGTCGTGGCATCCGCCGCAGAACGTGCTGTCGCGGTGGAAGGGCGAGGTGATGATCGGGATCGGCGATCCGAATTCGTCGTAGCCGTGATAATTCGCGGGCACGTCGTCGTAAGGGCCGCGTCGGGAGTCCATCGGATCGATGATCATGGCACCGTTGCCGGGTCGCACGGGCATCAGGCCGTCCGCCACGATCTCGGCGAGGATCGGAACGTCGGGCTCCGGGACCTCGCCGGGGTATCCCATCGCGCCTCCGGTGGGGCTGACCGCTCGGTGGCAGAAGTTGCAGTTGATGCCGTCCATCAACTCCTCGTCGAATTCGGGGACTTGTCCGCTCTCGCCGTCGCCGCTGTAGTGGGCGGCGGGGATGTGGCACTTGATGCAGAACGCGCCGGCCTTGTCGGCATCCTGGTTCGCGATGGTGAGTCCGGCGTGAAACACCGGATCACGGGCGGACTGGGCCATGAGGCTGACGACCCAGGTGTCGTAGGGCGGAACCTCGAGGCCGTAGTCGGCGTGGCAGAACATGCAGTTCACCGACGAGTAGATCCGTCGGAATTCGAGTGGATCCGAATTCGGCTCGGTGCCCGGTCCCCGAAAGTCCTCGAGGGAGGTTGGGAGCTGGTTCTGCTGGTCACCACCTCCGCCCTTCTCACCCATGGCGAACGGGGCGACGATCGCGGCCGCGACCAGGGAAACCGCGGCCACGGCGATCGCGCGCGTTCGAAATTTCAACGGGTGGTCGGGGAGTCTGCGAATCATGCGTGTGGTCGCCAGTCTGTGCTTATCGATGGTCTGGATCGAAGCCGGTCAGACTCGGCCAGAAGCAAGATGTGTTCGAGGAAGCGTAGAATCTCCGGGACGCAGGTCAAGCACGCCGCGAAATTTCAGGACCGATAACGGCCTCGCCGGCCGAAACATCCCACCTCTGTGACGCCGGCGGCGGGCAATAGTTCATCGGTGGGACCGGATTCATGGTTAATTGTCATCCAGTTTCGTCGTAGATCGCGACGAACGCCCTCCCTGGCCTCCTGAGGTAGGCTCTCGGCCATGAGTTTCGAGCCCGCCGTTCCCCTGATTCTTCGAATACGCCGACTCGCGATCGGACTCATCGCGGCCGGTATCGCCTCCGGCTGCGCCCCATCGGGGCCGGATCGGCTTGAATTTCAGTCCGATCGCTACGACCAGGCCTTCGAGGCGGCCGGTGAGGCCGTTCGCAGACAGGGCATGCCACCGATTCTCACGGATCGGACCGGCGGCGTCATCGAAGCTCGACCGAGGCTCGCCGGGAGCGTGCTCGAACCCTGGCGGATCGACAATTCCGATCTGCAGCAGTGGGGTGCAAGCACCCTGAACAAGCAACGTCGCCGGGTTCGATTCGAATTCCTCCCCGTCGACTTCGTGCCACCCGAGCCGACGGGCGACACGGCGCTCACCGGGCCGCCGCTTCCCGGCTCGTCGGAAGGCGAACTCCGACTCACCGATCTGGAGACCTTCGACGGGCAGGTGGAGCTTCGCGTCTGGGTGTACGTCGAACGCGAGCACCGGACCGGACTTCGCCGGGGAACCTGGAGTCGCGTGGGCCGGACCTACGCGACGAATCCGATGGAGACGATCTCACCCGAGGACGGGACGACCCGGAGCCAGGGGCTGTGGACGCCGGTGGGCCGGGACGAAGCCATGGAGCGACGACTGCTCGCCGACGTCAAGGCGGCGATCGGCGGCGCCTGATCCGCGTCGCCAAGGCCCCCGCTGGCGAGATCAGAGGGAGATCCGCGGATCGATCCAGCTGTACAGCACGTCGACGATCAGGTTGAACAGCACCAGCAGGATGGAATAGACGAGGACCACGCCCATGATGAGCGTGATGTCCTTCGCCATGACCGCGTCCACGAAGTTGCGACCGATTCCGGGGACCGCGAAGACCTTCTCGATGACGAACGATCCGGTCATCGCGATGGCCGTCGCGGGGCCGAGGGAGCTCAATACCGGAAGGAAGGCGTTGCGGAGGGCGTGCCCCATGGCGACCCGCCGTTCGGGAAGGCCCTTGGCGCGGGCGGTGCGAATGTAGTCCTTCCGCATCTCGTCGATCATGCCGAAGCGGGTCAGTCGGGCGATGTACGCGGCGAAGGGAAGCGAGAGGGCGAAGGCGGGCAGGACGACGTGCTGCAGATCGCCCCAGCCGCCGATCGGAAACCATCCGAGTTTCACCGCGAAGAGGATGAGCAGCATCACGCCGATCACGAAGGACGGGAGCGAGATCCCGATCACCGCCAGCGCCTGCGTCCCCGCGTCGAGCGCCGTGTTCGGGCGAAGTCCGCCGATCACCCCCGCGAAGAGGCCGAGCACGAGGGCGATGAGGATCGCCGCGAGGCCGAGGGAGACGGAGACCGGCAGGCCCGCGGCGAGAATCTCGTTCACCGTCCAGTCCGACTGGCTGAGGCTCGGCCCGAGATCGAAGGGGCGGGGCGCATCGCCGAGCAGGTAGGAGACGCCGGTCGCCTTTCCGAGGTAGTCGAAATAGAACGCGACCGGATCGTCGAGCTTGTACTGCGCGAGCATCGCGTCCACCACCGCCTGGTCGGGGCGCCTTCCGTCCGGCGATTCGAGCGGATTCCCCGGGACCAGCCACGCGAGGGCGAAGGTCACGGTGTAGACGATGAGGATGATGAATGGCATCTGCACGAGACGCCGGACGACGAGGCCGGTCATCGGCGCAGTCTACCGACCGGCCCGCGGCCGACGCGGGTGAGCCGGGGGCTCAGACCAGCGTGAAGCAGACGACGACGGCGAGGAATCGCCATGACATGACCGCCACCGCGAGCGAGGCTTCACGACCCCGGAGGTTCGGCCACGTCGCCCAGGCGGTGGCGAGCCCCAGCACGACGGGGATGCCGAAGGCGAGCCAGGGGACGGCGGGGTCGCCGGCGATCGAATCGAAGGTGAAGCCGGCCGCGGCGGCCAGGAGGAGGGCGGCCACGATGACGTGCACGGTCCGCGGCCGAACCCGGACCGCGATCGTTCGAAGTTGGAATCGTGCATCGGCATCCCGGTCGCGGAGATCGAGCAAAAGCGAATCACCCAGCAGGATCGCGACCAGCGGCAGGCCGAGCATGGCCGCCTCGATCCACGTGGCCATCGAGATCTCGGGCCCCCGCCCCTCGAGCACCGGAAGGGACACCGCCGCGGCGGCCCAGGCGACGGAGACCATCGGCGATTTCAGAATCGCGAGTCGCGAGGTCAGCGGGCGAGGGGCTTCGGACCGCGATGCGGTTTGGTCCCTGACGGAGAACGAGTGCACGAGCCCCAGGAGTCCGATGCCGACGAGCAGTCCCGCGGTCGGTGCCGTCGGTCGGATCCAGACGAGGGTCGCGACGCCGGTGATGGCGGTGATCACCGGAAGGCTCGTCCGAAGGAATGCACTGGATCGGAAGAGCGAGGCTCGACCGGGCTGGCTGACGCGATCCTCGGCATCGCAGGATGCGGCCGAATCACGGAGATAAACGCACCAGGTGCCGAGAAACGCCGCGAGATACCAGGCGGGTTCGAGCGGCCGGTCGAGGGTGATCGCGATCGCGGCGATCAGGCTCGCGGCACTCAGCGCCATCGGGACCTGGAGAAACACGAGTCGAGCCCAGGGGCCGGTCGGGGACGCCGGATTCGGATCGGGCGTGTCACTCATGCGGCGTGGTTCGGCCTGGGGTCCGATCTCGATCTCGATGTCGTGGTCCGTCGGCTCATCGGCGAACCGACCATCGGCCCGGGTGCTGGTCCAGGCGGGGATGTCGGGTCAGCCCGAGGAGGCGGTCCGGCTCGTACATGTACACGGTGACATAGGTGCAGAGCGGGAGGATGGGCAGGTCCTCCTCGACGAGAATTCGTTCGGCCTCCTCGAGAATCCGGAATCGCGCCTCGGGATCGATCGTCGCCGCAGCGGTGGCGAGGAGTTCGTCGTACCGCGGACTCGCGTAGCCGCGGTGGTTGTTGCCGTCTTCGGAATGGTTGAGGTCGAGGAACGTCGTCGGGTCGCCGTAGTCGCCGTACCAGCCCCCGCGGGCGACCATGAAGTTCCCCATCTCGAGCTGGGCCCGGTACTCGTTCCCGGGACGTCCGGAGGTCTCGGCGGGAATCTGAAGCTCGCGTCGCCACATGTCGCGGAGCGCCAGCGAGAGATCCTTGTACCGAGGACTGCCGGTCGAGAACAGGATGTCCAGGGTGGGGAACGGATCACCATCCGGGTTGCGACGCACGCCCGCGTCGTCCCGTCTCCACCCCGCCGCATCCAGCTCCGCACGGCCCCGATCCGGATCGAAGGGAAGGCCTTCCGGCGGCTGGTAGCCGGGGATGCTTCCCGCCGGCACGAAGCCGCCGCTCGTCGTTTCGTTCAGTCGCGTGACCCGCTGCACGAGGGCGGCCTTGTCGATGCAGAGGGCGAGGGCTCGTCGGACCCGGGGATCGACGAGGGGGTTCGGCATGCCGTTGACGAGTCGCTCCCGGCAGTTCACATGAAAGAAGTCGGTGCCGAACGCGTCCACGGTGTGGATGTTCCGGCGTTCTCCGGCGTCCGGCGGCGGGAGCGTTCCGAGGGTTCGATCGAGATCGGCGTCCTCCGTCTCGGCGAGGATCGCCTCGAACCGATCCTCGTAGGCGAGTCGTTCGGCGATCATGTCGGCGCGGTACTCGGCCCGGACGTCCGGGATCCAGTCGACTTCGCCCGCTTCGAACGCGAGGATCGCGGTGTTGGGATCCTGGATGACCACCGCCTCGATGCTCTCGGCGGGAATCGACTCGGCATTCCAGTAGAAGGGATTCCGTTCGAAACGGCAGTCTCGTTGGAAACGCCAACGCACGAGTTCGAAGGGGCCGTTGCCGATCAGTCGGCCGGGCTTCGTCCAGGATCGATCCTCCTCGATCCGGCCGGTCCCGGGATCGATGGTGGTCGCGGCCTCGAGGGTGGGACGGTGGACGGGACTGAAGGTTCCGAAGGCGACGAGGTCGAGGAAGTAGGGCAGCGGACCCGCGAGCTCGACTTCCAGCGTGTGCGGGTCGACGGCGTCGAGTCCGACCATCTCGTCGAAGCGATCGAGGGTGCGACGAAAGGAGGCTTCCCCGTCTTCGGCGAGAATCGCGTCGGCCTCCTCCGCGGAAAAGGAGCCGGCGTCGACGAGTTCGTCGCGACGATCCGGTGCGGCCCGAAGGGCGAGCAGGTCCGATCGCCAGTTGAAGAAATCGCGGGCGCCGGCGATGCCGAGAAAGAGGCTCGAATAGGTCGCCGCGGTATCGGGGAGGATCGCCCGCCGCCAGGCATACTTGAAGTCCTCCGCGGTGACCGGATCACCGTTGCTGAACCGCAGTCCGGATCGCAGGTGGAAGGTGTAGCGGCTCGCGTCATCGGAGACCTCCCACGACTCGGCCGCCGCCGGTCCGACGGAACCGTCGGGCAGGATCGTCGCCAGCGGTTCGTAGATGGCTCGGGACGCCCGCAGGTCGTGCAGATAGCTCATCCGCTGCGGGTCGAGGGTGAACAGATCGGTGCCATGGACGAGCACCACGTCCGCCCGCGGACGCTCGTCGTCGAGTGAGACGACCACCGCGATCAGGGAGGCGAGCACCAGGATGGGAACGAAGATCTTCAGCATGCTCGGGAAACGGTACGCCGAACCGCGGTCACCGGGGCGGCGAGCCGTCGAAACGGTGGTCGGCGGGCGTTCCCGTCGCCTGAATCAGCCGCCGAAGTTCTTCACGGCGTCCGCCAACGCGGACTTGCCCTGCTCGATGCCGTCACGAAGCGCGTCCGCCTTCGAATCCGGGCGTCCCTCGAGCAGCGAAAGGAGCTGCGCTCCCACGCGGAGAACCCCTTCGTAGGCCACATAGGCCCGTCGATTGGAAGCGAGGCCGTTCCACTGCTTGATCGCGGCATCCGCGATGTCCTTGAGGACGATTCGCAGAATGCGGGCGATCTCCTTGTTCTCGATGTCGCCGGCCGTGGTGTCGTCGAGCAGCTTGCCACGGAGACCGAGCATGGCTCGATAGACGGCCTGGACGAGTTCGTCGGGGCCCGCGGCGGCCTCGATTCGAACGGCGAGATTCTGGAAGGCACCGAACTGGACACCGCGGACCTCGGTCCGGTTCTCCTTGGTCAAGGCGCGGTCGAGGGCGATGGTGTTGAGGGCGCGAAGATCCTCGAGGGCGACGATCCAGTCCGACTCGTTCGCGAGATTCTCGGCGATCGACCGGGCGGCGGACGTGAGCACGCCGGAATCGAGGCCGGTCTGGCCGTTGCCGTCGAGGGCGATCCCGAGCAGGCCGGCGGCCACGAGTCGGCGGCCGGCGTCGGGGACCGATCGGGGATTCGTCGAGTCGACGAGGATCCCCAGGGCGTCTGGAGTCCGCAGGAAGGCGAGTACCCGAAGGGTGTTCTCCGCCCGCATCGGGCCGGAGTCGGCGAGAATCTTCTTCGCCTCCGGCATGACGGCGTCGGAGAAGCTTCCGAGGAAGACGCCGGTCACCCCGGCGCGCCGAGCGGTCTGGACGAGGGTGTTCCGCGCTTCGACGACGGTGACCGGATCGCCCTTGGCGAGGTCGGTCATCTGGTCGGAAGCGAAGGATTGGACCTGTGATTCCTGATCGCTGGACAGTGGTCTGGTCGATCCAACGATGTCCTGAGACAACGTCGTCTGGGCGAACGTTCCCGTTGACAGGACCGTAGGAAGAACC
>NYSY01000062.1 GCA_002683215.1 Planctomycetaceae bacterium | reverse complement strand
CGGTCGCGGTTCGTGAATCTCCTTCCGCTCGGCCGGCGGTGGCGTCGGGAAACACATCCCGCCGCCGAAGCAAGGGTCAAGGCCGTCCGAGCCCGTCGAAAGCGATCAGGTCGCTGGGTCGGTGGTCACGGAAACACGCTGCTCGACTTCGCCCGGCTGCTGGAGGCGCCACGTCGCTCGTCCTATGGCAAGGGGTGTACCACCAGTCGCCTCCGTCACGTCATGGGACAGGCCGTGCGACGCGGCGAGTTCTCGCGACTGACGCCGACCGCGAAGGGCAAATGGACCCGGGTGCTGCAGCACAACGAGACCGACTGCCTCTGGTCCTCGCTGCTCGCCGAGGCTGGAGCGTCCGGCACCACTGGTGCGGAGGTGGATCGATGAACTGGCTTCCCGAATTTCTGGAGACCTGTCGCCGGGAGCATCTGTGCATGACTCCGCATTGCACGACCTGCGGTGGGAACGCGTTCCTGAAGCGTCTTCAAGATCGTGCCGCTGCCGAGGGTGAGGCGGCCGGAGCGCGGAATGCTCGGAGCGCGGTCGGGCACGGCTTGATCGTCGGATTGCTGGCGCTGGAGCCGGCGGATCGGGACCTCGTCGCGGCGCCGGGTCTGGCGTGGGTCATCGACGAGGCCCGGCGTCGCCATCCCGACGGGGAGGCCGGTTTCGATTCCATCCTTCGAGGCACGACCGCAGGCTGGATCGTCGTCAAGTTGCGAGCGGCCGCGGTCGAGGCGGAACGTCGGCGTGATCGTCGTCGTCGCGAAGTCGAACGCCGGGGCCGGGCGGATCGAACGCGTCGCCGCCGCCGGGCCTGGGAACGTCGAGTCCGACATCAGGCGCGTCTGGCGGCGAAGCGGGACCGTGACCTTGAACTCGAAGGCCTGATGGCGGAATTCGAATCGCGGTCGCCGGAGGCGAGACTTCGGTGGCTGGCGGAACGCTCCGCGGGATTCCCGCTGGATCGAATCCCTGACGAACTCGTTCCGGTCGACGCCGACCTCCTGATGCTCACCCGGTCGGAACGGGCGACCCTGGTCGAGGCGATCGGCGGCCGCCGTCGTTCGTGGCGACGGCTTCGCGATCGGCTTGCCGAAGCGGGGTGACGCCGGTCGCGGCTCGATGGTCGACTCAGCCCCGCTTGATCGAGTCGAAGCCGCGGCGGAACGCGCCGAGCTTCGATTCGAAGGCTTCGGCGCGACCGATGGCCGAGGTGTTGATCGGGCGACGGAGCTGCTGCTCCGAGAGCGTCGGCACGAAACGCCCCGACTTCTTCGCGTCGGTCGCGATCCGTTCGGGATGCAGGCACGAGTCGTCGAACGGCAGGCCGCACGCCTCGATGATCTTCGGCACCGTCGCCTCGGGATCCTTCGCGAGCGACCGGTAGTCGACGACCTCGGTGGGATTCGGAAGGGTCCGGGTCCAGTGATCGACCAGCCGGAGGTGCATCGCGCTGAACGCGCCGATCCAGTCGAGCCGGGTGGTCCACGCCATGCTCACCGGGTCGAAGAGGTTCGCCCAGATGGAGATCGCGGTGTCTTCGAGATCTCGATCGGTGAAGAGCACCGTGGCCTTCGGGAAGAGCAGCCCGATCATGCCCGCCTGTCGGGGGAGCATCAGGCTCTTGTTCGCGATGCGTTTCCGGCGTCCGCCGATCGCCTGGAGTCCGCGGAGGTAGTCCGCTCGGATCCGTTCGAGCATGGCATCATCGGCGGCGGCGGTCCGGAAGGCGACTTCGGGTCCCTGCACGCCGAGGTGCTTCGAGACCACCTCGTCGAGGAGGCCCGTCTCGCCGGCGCCGTGGGCGTCGGGATGGGCGCCGACGACCCGTTCCAGCAGCGAGGTGCCGCTCCGGGGAAGTCCGATGATGAACACCGGCAGCCGACTCTCGGAGTTCGCCGTGACCTTTCGGTCGCCGTGGAGGTCCGCCGGAAACGCGGCGATCAATCCGTCGGTGAGGCGGTCGGCCTCGGCGACCTCGAACGTTCCCGGCACGACGGTGTTCATCCGTTCATAGGCGTCGACCGCTTCGGAATACCGGGCGGCCTTCTCGAGCGATCGACCCAGCAGCGAAAGCAGCGGTCGGACGACCAGTGGCGGCTGCCCCTTGCCGTGATCCTCGAGAAACGCATTCGCGGCATCGATCGCCTCGTCGTATCGGCCGGTTTCGAAGCACGCGCCGACGTAGGACACCGCGGTGCCGGGGGCGAGCCGGCGGGCCTTCGCCCGTTCTTCGAGCAGTTCGCGGCAGGCTTCGAACTCCCCGGTCCAGATCAGGCATTCGAGGTAGGTCCCCTGGGTCCGGGGATCGTTGGGGGCGATCTTCCGGGCGGTCCGCGCCTTCGACATGGCCTCCGCGAATCGACCACCCGCGATCAGGACGGTCGCGAGGGTGGTCAGCGAGCCGGCGTCCCGCGGAGCGAGCTTCGCGGCCTTCTCGGCGGCCTTCACCGCTTCGGGCCACTGCATCGAGTTCGTCGAGGCGAGGGCGAAGATCCGGAGGCCCCCGATGTTGCGGGGATCCTTCTTCAGGACGTCCGAGGCGAGCTGCCGGGCCTGTCCCGACTGGCCGGCCTCGTAGAGGGCGGCGGCCTGTTGCAGGATCGCATCNAGTTTCTTGGGGTTGAAGGCCATTCGGGCAGGATACGAGATCGACGGAGTCGATCCGTCGGTTTATCCACCGCGGACTCTTCGAACGTTGATCAATCGGGCGCACTTCCGGTAGGGTCGGCATCAGGCGGTCCGCCGGATCCGTCATCGACCCGGAGCCGTGCTCGAAGGGCCAACCATGACCGCGATCAGCCCGAGATCCGAACCGCCCGAATCCGTCCGTCGATTCGTGGGCAATGGACGGACCTGCGACGCGCCGGTCCACTTCGACTGCGAACGGATCGAGACGATCGTCTACGANCGGGCCGCGGACGTCAGCACCGCCATCGCCCGGGAGATCGCCGATCTGATCCGGGCTCGGCACGCCGAAGACCGGCATTGCGTCCTCGGGCTCGCGACCGGCTCCACCCCGACCCAGGTCTACGGCGAACTCGTGCGGATGCACCGGGAGGAGGGGCTCTCCTTCGCGAACGTGGTCACCTTCAACCTCGACGAGTACTGGCCGATGCCGCCCGAAGCCCTTCAGAGCTACCGGCGGTTCATGNACGAGCATCTCTTCGACCACATCGACATCGACAAGGGAAACACCCACGTCCCCGACGGNACGATCGCCTTCGAGGAGATCCGNGCGTACTGCGCGGCCTACGAACAGGCCATCGCGGACGCGGGGGGGATCGATCTCCAGCTGCTCGGCCTCGGTCGGACCGGCCACGTCGGCTTCAACGAGCCGGGATCCGGCGTCGACAGCCGGACCCGTCTCATCCACCTCGACCGGGTGACGCTCAAGGATGCGGCGAGCGACTTCTTCGGGGAGGAGAACGTTCCGACCCGGGCGATCACCATGGGCGTCGGATCGATTCTCGACGCGCGTCGGGTCGTGCTGATGGCGTTCGGCGAAGGCAAGGCCGCGGTCGCGGCCCGGGCGATCGAGGGCGAGGTCACCGAGACCGTCGCGGCCTCCTTCCTCCAGCGGCACGCGGACGCCACCGTCTATCTGGATGCCGGCGCCGCCGCCTCGCTCTCGCGAAGCGCGACCCCCTGGGCCGTCGGACCGGTGGGCTGGTCGGAGGAACTGGTTCGCCAGGCCGTGATCTGGCTCGCGGAGCGGGTCTCCAAGGCGATCCTCAAACTCGAGGCCGAGGACTACAACGAGCACGGACTCCAGGAACTCCTCGCCGAGCGCGGAAGCGTCTACGACATCAACCTCGAGGTGTTCCGCTCGGTCCAGCGGGCGATCACCGGCTGGCCCGGGGGCAAGCCGGCGGGGCGGAAGCGATCCGGCGACATCGACCGGCCGCGGGACGAGGTCTTTCCGAAGCGGATTCTCGTGTTCAGTCCGCATCCCGACGACGATGTGATCTCGATGGGGGGGACGCTGATCCGGCTGGTCGATCAGGGCCACGAGGTCCACGTCGCGTATCAGACCTCCGGAAACATCGCGGTGTTCGACAGCGAAGCGCTGCGTTTCGCGGACTTCGTGGCGCACTTCAACGGGATGTTCGGGTTCGGGGCCGCCGAAGCGGAGGCGATGGAACGTCGCGTCGCCGAGGTGCTTCGGCGCAAGAATCCGGGTGAAGTCGACATCCCCGAAGTGCAGAAGATCAAGGGCCTGATCCGTCGCATCGAGGCGACCGACGCGGGCCGCAGCTGCGGGGTCCGGGACGACCGGCTCCACTTCCTCGACCTGCCGTTCTACGAGACGGGACGGGTGACCAAGAAGCCGCTCGGTGCGGAGGACGTCACGATCATCGCCGACCTGCTTCGGACGGTGAAGCCGCACCAGGTCTACGCGGCAGGTGATCTTTCGGATCCGCACGGCACGCACCGGACCTGCCTCACCGCGGTCTTCCGAGCGATGGAGGCGGTGGCCGACGACGACTGGGCGTCGAACTGCGTGCTCTGGCTGTATCGCGGCGCGTGGCAGGAGTGGGCGATCGAACACTTCGACATGGCCGTTCCGGTGTCGCCGGGTGAACTGAAACGAAAGATCGCCGCGATCTTCAAGCACCAGTCGCAGAAGGACAAGGCGCTCTTCCCCGGGCCCGACGAACGTGAATTCTGGCAACGGGCGGAGCAACGGAACCGCGGCACGGCGGATCGGCTCAACCGGCTCGGGTTCGCCGAATACGAAGCGGTCGAGGCGTTCGTCCGCTGGGACGGGCGGTCCATCGACTGATGCCTGGCGCCGTCCGAGTCATGCCCGGTGACGGACCCTCCAGGGAGCCTTCGCCGCCCCCTTCGAGTCCTGCGTTGCTGGTGCGCGGGGTGGAGAAGTCCTTCGGCCGCCTGAAGGCGCTCGATGGCGTGGATCTCGAACTCGCGCGGGGCGAGTGGACCGCGCTGCTCGGGCCGAACGGCGCCGGCAAGACCACGCTGATGCGGTGCATCGCGGGATTGATCGGCGAGGATGCCGGCTCGATCTCGGTTTTCGGGCGCGGTCGACCCACCGCGGAGGATCTCGGTTTCGTGCCGCAGCGCATCGCGCTGCACGACACCATGACCGCCCGCGAACATCTGGTGAACTACAGCGACCTCCTCGGCGTGCGTCGTCGGGATCGCGCCGATCGCGTGGGCTGGGCCCTCGAGTTCAGCCAGCTCGAAGATCGCGCCGACGATCAGGTGCGTCACTATTCGGGCGGCATGCAACGAAGGCTCAACCTCGCGGTCAGCGTCCTCCACCGGCCGCGGCTGCTCCTGCTCGATGAACCGACCGAAGGAGTCGACCCGCAGGCCCGCGTCGCGATCTGGCGGATGATCGAGGACCTGCGGAGCGAAGGCGCCACCATTCTCCACGCGACGCATCTGATCGAGGAGGCCGAGACCCTCATCGATTCGGTCGCGATCATCGATCATGGTCGGCTGGTCGCCCGGGGGGACACGGCGTCGCTCGCCCGCGAGCACCACATCCCGTCCTTCGAACTCGAGGCCCGGCCGACCGGATCGGTGGCCGACGACTTCGTGCCGCCGGTGGGCGCCTGGAACGGCCGGACGATCCGGGTGCCGCTCGAGGGCCTGGGCGACGAACTGCACGCGGCGATCGCGCAGCTCGAGGCGATGCCCGGCGGCATCGAAGGGATCCGGCTCCACGAGGCGAGCCTGGAGGAGGTCTTCCTCAAGCTCACCGGTCGAGGCCTGCGCGAATGACGGTGGCCGAGGCGAGTCCCGCGAGTGCGAGTGGAAGCGACGAAGCCGTCCTTCGTCTCTACGACGAGGCCGCGTCGCGGTACGACCTCATCAACGACCTGGTCAGTTTCGGCACCAGCAACTGGTATCGACGGCGGACGATTCTCTCGCTCGAACTGCCTTCCGACGCGACCCTGGTCGACGTCGGAAGCGGGACGGGTTCGCTCGCCCTCGCAGCCCAGCGGTTCCTCCCGGATTCGCCGTCGATCGTGGCGGTCGATCCCTCGACGGAGATGCGGCGACTGGCGGAGAAGGCGGGGGTCCGGGACGTCCGGCCCGGCTGCTTCGACTCGATCCCCGTCCCCGATCGATCGATGGACGCGGTGGTGAGCGGGTACGCGATCCGGTACGCGGCCGACTTCGCGGCGGCGTTCGCCGAGATCCGGCGGGTGATGCGTCCGGGGGGACGGCTCGTCCTGCTGGAGATGATCGTGCCCGCCCGCGGTATCGGGCGCGGACTGTCCCGATTCCTGATCCGGGGCGTCGGGGCTCGGGTCTTCCCGGTCCTGTGCCGCTCGCGATCGGCCGGGGATCTTCTTCGCCACTTCTGGGACGCGATATCCTCCTTCGTTCCGCCCGAGGTCGTGACCGCGGCGTTGGTGGACGCCGGTTTCGAAGAGGTGGAGTACCGCCACGTCGGCGGACTGCTTGGAGAGTTTCGTGCAAGGGTCTCCGATGTCTGATTCATCCTCGCGATCGAGTGCCCCTCGACGGCTTCGACGAACGGCCCTCGCGATCGGGGTCGTCTCCGCGGTCGTCGGTTGCCGGCAGGGGCCGGCAAGCACCGCCGAACTCACCGAGGTGCCGACCGAGACCGAGCGTCCGGTCGAGATGGCCACGCTCCGGGTCGAACTCGCGACGCCGGGGCATGCCGGCAAGAAGCTCTTCCTCGCCGCGGCCCAGACCCCGGACGGCTGGCTCAAGGCCGAAGGTTGGACGGCGGCGAAGTCCGCCGTCGTCACCCCGCCGACCACGGTGATCGAATTCGAGTCGATTCCCGCGCGGCCGACGGCGATCTCCGGCTTCATCGACGTGAACGCGGACGAGGAGCTCGAGCGAGGTCTCTTCGGAATCCCCACCGAGCCGTGGGGCTTCTCGAACAACCTGACTCCGTTCTTCGGGGCGCCCCGGTTCGAGGATGCGGTCATCGAGGTCGACGCGCCGTTGACGGTGACGGAGATCCGCATTCGCGGCGGCGCTGGTGGCGGCGAGGACGATGCCGGGTCCGATGGAGACGAACGATGACGTCGAAGGGGCCCGACACGTCGGCGTTTCGGATCCCGATGTCGCGCCCTTCGCGGCTGGCCGCCCGTGGACTGCTCGGTTTCCTGCACTTCGCCGGTCGCCTGGTGTGCCGGGTGCCGATCCGCCGCGTCGGTTTCGAGGAAGCCGGCCGGCTCCCGCAGTCCATCATGGTGGCCAACCACCACAGCCTGATCGACACGCCCTGCCTCTTCATGTCGGTGGCCCGGAGCAGACGAAACCGCACCGCGACGGTGGGAGGTCTCGACTACTTCGAGGCCCGCCCCGAACACCCCTGGTACGAGCGGGTGTTCCGTCGCGGCGTGATCTGGTTCATCCGGAGCTCGATGAACGTGATGCTTATCGACCGGGTCGGGGGGGAGTATTCCGAGCTCGACCGGATCGATGCGATGATCGCCGAGGGTTGGAGCCTCGTGATCTTCCCGGAGGCGACGCGGAGCCGCGACGGAAGCATCGGCAGATTCCGGCACGGCGCCGCCGAACTCGCTCGCCGCAACGATCTTCCAGTGGTTCCGGTCCGAATCGAAGGCACGGAACGCATTCTGCCGCCCGGAGTTTCGTGGCCGCAGTCCGCCCCGCTGCGGATGACGGCGGGCGAGCCACTCCGCGCCGAAGCGGACGAGACCGCGGCCGCGTTCACCAAGCGGCTCATCGTCGCGATCGAGGATCTCGTCACGAACCGTTCGGTGGGTGTGGCGGGCGGTTCGACCGCCGCCGTGAGCGACGAGTCGCCACGGATGGTGCCGGAGCGGGTCGGATGAAGTCGCGACGCATCAGCCTGACCGAGCGGGTCGCGGTGTCCTCGCTGCTGCGAGGCTACGCCCACGCGCCCTCGTTGATGAACCGCATCCGGCCGCGAATGGTGCGGGCGACGTGGCGTCGCGCGGAGGGCTGGCGGACGTCGCTCCGGACGAACGGCAGGATCATCCTGGGCGACGACGCGTCCGACGCCGAGATCGACGAGTACGGTCTCGGCGTGCTCGAGCACATGCAGCGGTACATGCAAGGGCTGGTGCTCGCATCCCGCGCTCCGCGCGACATGCTGCTCGAACGGATCGAGACCGTCGAGGGGCTCCCCGCCTTTCGCGAGATCTTCGATCGACGTGGCGAGCGCGGCCTGATTCTCCTTTCGATCCACATGGGGGAATTCGAGCCCGCGGCCGCGTACATGGGGCGTCACGCGCCGGTCCACGTGCTCTACCGCCGTGATCGGATCAAGACCCTCGAGCGCATCCGGGCCGAGGCCCGCCGCCGGCTGGGGGTCGTCGAGCACGCGGTGGACGACGGCGTCAACGCCTGGCTCGCGCTTCGGGACATGCTGGAGGGAGGCGAGGTCGTCGCGCTGCTGGGTGATCGGGTCCAGCCGGGGCAGACCGGCGTCTTCATGCCGATGTTCGGTCGGACGATGGAGATTCCGGTCGGTCCCTTCAAACTCGCTCAGGTCACGGACAGCCGCATCGTCCCGGTCTTCAACTGGTGGCGTCCCGACGGCCGGCTCGCGCTCCGGATGGAGGATCCCATCGAGGTCGAAGGGGATCTTCGTCGGGATCCCGCGAGCAATCCCGCCATGCGACGGTGGGTCGAGCTCATCGAAGCGAGGATCGCCGCGACGCCGTCCCAATGGCTCAATGTCCATCCGGTCTGGGACGCTTCCGAGCCCACCGGCGACACCACCGACGATCGGACCGCCGCTTGAGACGCCTCGCCCTCCTCCGAATCGCGTGGATCACCCTCTACCGGGATCGGCTGGGCGTGCTGCTCTACGCGCTGGTGCCGGTGATCTTCCTGTCGATCTTCGCGAGCGTGTTCCAGGGCTTCGGCCGCAACGGTGAGAACAAGGTCCGGATCGCGATGCTCGATCTCGACGGCAGCCCGGCCGCGAAGGCGCTGGGGACCGCGGTCCGGGAGGCGAGCGAACGGATCGATCTGGTCCTGATCACCGGCGACGATGTGGCGGCGGCGGATCGAAAGGTGGCGAGCGGCGATTTTCCGGCGGCCGTCGTGATCCCGCGGGGTTTCGGCGCCGCGGTCGGTGACTTCAAGGCGGAGATTCCGCCGCTGGTCGTCCGGTACGACCCCGCGAACCCGATCGCACCCGATTTCGCCCGGGGCGTACTGGCCGCGGCGAGCTGGAAGGGGCTGGCTCCGCAGATGCTGGGCCGGGAGATCCGGGTTCTCGAAATGGTGGCGGGGACCCTCACCCCCGCGCAACGAAAACTGGCGGAAACCCTGCAGAAGGCGGGCGAAACCGACGGGAAGCCGCCGCCGATGGTGGAACAGCTCGCGATGGCCACCCAGGTGCCCATCGACGGTGGCCCGGTGACCATCGGACAGGGCGGCCCCTCGCTGGTCACGTACTACACCGCGGCCATCGGCGTGATGTTCATGCTCTTCAGCGCGTTGTCGACGACCGGCTGGTTGCTTGAGGACCAGGAGCGGGGCGTGTTGGACCGGATGCGGACTTCCGGCATCGGTTCGTGGACGGTCCTCTTGAACCGGTTCATCTTCGCGATTCTCGTGGGTTCGCTCCAGATCGCGGTGATGCTGGCCTGGGCCGCAGCGGCCTTCGGGGTCCGGTTCTTCTCGGTGCGTCAGTTCGTGGCGCTGCTGGTCATCATCCCCGCGGTCGCCGCGGCCTCGGCCGGCCTCGGCCTCCTGATCACCTGCATCGCACGGACCCGCCGGCAGCAGACCACCATCGGCACCATCACCGTGTTGATTCTCAGTGCGGTCGGTGGAAGCATGATTCCGCGATTTCTGATGCCGCCGTCCTTGAAGGCGGTGGGCGAGTGGGCCTTCAATGCGAGGGCCATCGATGCCATGCAGCAAGTACTCTGGTACACGACGCCGGACGACACGCTCGTCGCGATGCTGGGAAGAATCGGGCCGGCCCTGATTCTGATCGCAGTGACCACCGTGGTCTGTCTCGCGGGCGCCCGCGTCGCGATGACCCGCTGGGAGTGATTCCGGATCGAGTGGCCGGGCGTCGCCCGGATCACCAGGAGAGGTGAATGAGCAACGACACGACCGACCTTCACGAGACCATCTACGACGTTCTTCGAACCGACCTCAAACTCGGCATGGTCGAGCTCGGACCCGGGACTCCACTCGTGGGTGACGAACTCGGACTCGATTCCCTCGATCTGCTGATGGTGGTCACGGGAACCGAGAAGCGGCTGGGGATCAAGATTCCCAACGACAAGCTGGGTCGGGACACGATGGGCACGATCGGCGCCTTCGTTCAATTCGTCGATTCCCTTCGGACCCAGGCGTGACCGGACCGAGCGGCTCGAACCACGACGCGGCGCTGGCGAACCTCCCGCACGCGCATCCCTTCCGTTTCCTCGATCGCATCGACGAGCTCGCTCCGGAGCGGGCTCGCGGTGCGTGGATCGTGCAGGGTGACGAGGATTTCCTGCGGGGTCACTTCCCGGGAAGGCCGTTGGTTCCCGGCGTCCTGATCACCGAGGCCGCGGCCCAGCTCGCAGGAGCCGCGGCGCACCACGCCATCTCCATCGGCGAGGGTGGGGACGAGGGTTCGCAGGGGATGCTGGTACTCAGTGAAGCCCGATTCCGCCGGCCGGTGGAGCCGCCCGCGACGATCGAGCTCGCGGTCGATGCGATCGGTCGCTTCGGTTCGATCCATCGGTTCGACTTCGAGGCGTCGGTGGACGGCGTCGCGGTCGCGTCGGGATCGGTGGGCGTCAGCCTGACGCCTGCGGATGGAGAGACGCCGTCGTGAGCGAGCCCGACACCCTGGTGCTGACCGCGGCGTCCGCGAGCTGTTCGCTCGGCGAGGACCGTCACGCGATTCTCGCGGCGATGCTCGAGGGTGGCGTCGAGATCGACGTGGCGCCGGGAATCGAAGGCGTGTTCAAGCCCGAAGCCGACGGGGAGCCCGTGCCCGAGGTCCGGGCCGCGCAGGTGGCGGAAGCGCCGCCGGAGGTCGGAAGCGTTCCGGATCGGGCGGAGCGGATGCTCGCCCGGTCGATTCGCCGCGGGCTCGACGAAGCGGGGCTCGATCCCGCCACGATCCACGCGATGCGATCGGCGGGAATCCGCTTCGAGACGATCTTCGGAACGACGCTCGGTGGCATGCGACATCTCGGTGCCGGCATGCGCAGCGGCCGGCTCGACGTGATGTCGCGGACCACGACCTCGACCGTGACCCGTCATGCCCTCGAAGACACCGGGCTCGACCTCGGCGGGTCGACGGTCTCCGCGGCCTGTGCTTCCGGCGTGAGTGCGCTCGCGATGGCCGGGACCACGGTTCTCGCGGGCGAAGCCGACGTCGTCGTCGCGATCGCCTACGACCCGATCAGCGAATTCGCCTACGCGGGATTCAACTGTCTCCGGTTGGTCAGCGAGGGACCACTGCGTCCCTTCACCGAGGATCGGACCGGAATGCGGCTTGGCGAGGGCTACGGCGTCTTCGTCGTCGAGCGGGAATCGGCCGCGGTGGCGCGGGGCGCGACGGTGCTCGCCCGAATCCTCGGATGGGGTGGTGGAAGCGACGCCCATCATCTCACGCAGCCGATTCCGACCGGTCGCGGGGCCGCCGATGCCTTGCGTTCGGCGACGGCTTCACTCGAGGGAACCGGGATCGTCCCCGATCTGGTCGCGGCCCACGCCACGTCCACACCGGCGAACGACCTCGCCGAACATGCGGCTCTCGCGGCCTGCTTCGGCGATCGACTGCCGGAGATTCCGGTGACCGCGCTCAAGAGCCGGATCGGTCACACCCTCGGTGCGGCCGGCGCGGTGGAGCTTTCCGTGGTGCTTGCGGCGATGGAGCACGGCGCGGTGCCCGCGGCCGCCAACGCGACGGTGGACCGCGAGTCGTTTCCAACGTTGGATCTCGTGGCACCGGCGCCCCGGCGTGATCTGACGGTCGATCGGGCGGCGGTCGTCTCCCTCGGTTTCGGCGGCGCCGATGCCGCGATCCTCGTGGAGTCCGCGGGCGCGGCGGAGCGTGTTCCGCCTCGAACGCCGGTGATGGCCGACGCATCGACGTCGCGAATCGTCGTCACCGGCGTCGGTTCGCTCCTTCCCGCGGCGAACGATCCGGAGATCCGGCCCGGGGAGATCGGCCTCGACGAGACGATGTTCGATGGAATCGATGATGCTCGGGCCGTCCGCCGACTGGCGCGATTCTCGAAACTCGTCCGGGCGGCCGGCATCCTCGCGAGCCGGGATGCCGGACTCGACGCGGAGGCGATTCGAACGGCCTCCGGCTTCGTGGGAACCCGATTCGGCGCGTCGGACTACACCCTCGACTTCTATGCGGAGCTCGTCCGCGACGGACTCGGGGCGGGCAATCCACTCCACTTCGCCGAAAGCGTCCCCAACATCGGAAGCGCGCAGCTGAGTCTCGGGCTCGGCATCCAGGGGCTCACGCTGTCCGTCGGTGGCACCGCGATCGCGGGGCTCGAGGCGATGCATCATGCGAGGCGACACCTGGCAACGGGCCAGGCCGACCGGGCGATCGTGGTCGCCGCGGAGGAGACGCACCCCCGCGTCCGGGAAGTGCTGCGGCATCTCGGGGAGATCGGCGACCTGCCCTCCGCGGAAGGGGCGATCGCCTTCGTGCTCGAGCGGGAGTCGGCGGCGATCGAACGTGGTGCCCGCGGGCTCGCGATCCTCGAGGACACGTCGCTCGAATGGCCGGGAAGTGAAGGCGTCCGGGGATCCCTACGGACGATTCAGGGGCGAATCGTCAGCGGCGAGCACGAGCCGATCCACGGCCCGGCTCGGGAGACGCGGGCCGGCCGGCGCATGGCGATCGCACGGAGGCTCCGGCCGATGTCCGTCGAGACCGGCGATCGCGACGTCCGGTACGCCGCGGATCCCGTGGAACGCGAGTCGGTGGGCGCGTTCCGAGCGATCGCGGAGATGATCCGGTCTTCGGCGCGGGGATCGATCGTCTGGTCGGATCCCGCGGGTGGTGCCGCATCGGCCCGAATCGCTTCGGTATCATCGATCGGATGAGTTCGAGCGTGAGTGCAATCGCAGGCCGACCTGATCGGAAATTCGCGGACTGGGTCGCCACGGGCGGTTCCCGTGATCTGCCCGCGTGGATCCGCGACGGCGTCGGGTCGGCCGATCCCGACCGGTGCTGGTCGCCCGGACCGGGCATGCACGCGGCGGAGTGGGTCATCGGTGATCAGCGTCTTCGAAGCGTGGTCGTCGACGGCGCCGCCACGATGACCGCCGAGGGGTTCGAGGCCGCGACCCGACTGGCCTATCGCACGCTGCTCTCGGACGTGCCGCATGATCATCTCCTGCGAGCCTGGAACTTCATTCCTCGGATCAACGACCCCGCGGATCGATCCGCCGACGCGGACGGTCGATCCGGCGATCGATACATGGTCTTCAACGCGGGCCGCTTCAAGGCCTTCCACGACGTGTACGAGCGTCCACCCTGGTTCCCGGTCGCCTCGGGCGTTGGTCATGCCGGTGATGATCTCGTGCTGCATCTGCTGCACGGGGATGGCGACCCCCGCCCGGTCGACAACCCCCGGCAGGTCCTGCCGGTCGATTACTCGGCCCGCTTCGGCGACCTGCCGCCCGCATTCATCCGCGCCGCGAAGGTCCGCGGGGTCGAAGGTGCATCGATCCTCGTGAGTGGAACCGCGAGCGTGGTCGGCGAGGACTCTCTTCATTCGGACTCGTTCGAACGACAGCTCGAGGAGACGCTCGACAACCTCGAGACGGTGATCGCCTCGTGCGAACCCGGCGTGGTTCCGGCCGATCTCGAGGACTGGCTGGTGTACCTGCCCGAGCCGGCCTTCGAAGACCGCGTGCGGGAGGCGGTCGGAAGACGCTGGCCCGGGCATCGAATCGTGCTCGCGTTCCGCGCCCAGCGTCTCTGTCGCCCCGAACTCCTCGTGGAGATCGAGTGCGCGGGTCGCGGGTCGGAGCGGACCTCGTGATCGCCGCGCCCGAGTCGGTCGCGGGCCACGAGGCCTGGGACGTCGTGATCATCGGCGCCGGGCCCTCCGGCAGCATCGCCGCCCTCGAACTGGCGCGGGCCGGAAAGCGGGTCCTCGTCGTCGACAAGGAGTCGTTCCCCCGGTTCCGGATCGGCGAGTCGATGCTTCCGCATGCGAACCGGCTCCTCACCGACCTCGGTCTGATGGACCGGGTCGAGGAACTGCCCCACGTCGTCAAGAAGGGCCTCGAGATCAGTTTCGGCGACGGCCGGCGGGATCCGGTGGCGATTCCCTTCGCCCGGATGCTCGGGGACACCATCAAGCAGACCTTCAACATCCGGCGCTCGCTCTTCGATCAGATGCTCGTCGACGAGGCGACCAAGGCCGGCGCCGTGTTCCGCTTCGAGGACGGCATCGATTCCATCGAACACATCGCGCGCGGGGACGTCCGGATCCGGCTCTCGTCGGGGCCGGTGCGGGCGGACTGGATCATCGACGCGAGCGGGCAGGCGTGCGTGCTCGGCCGTCACTTCAAGACCAGGCGTCTTCTCGACGGCTACCGGAACATCTCCTACTTCGAGCACTTCGAAGGCGTCCGTCGGCCGGACGGCGACCGGACCGGCTTCGCGACGCTCGCGATGTGTCGCGAATCCTGGTTCTGGATGATTCCCATCGACGACCGGGTGACCAGCGTGGGCGTGGTGGTGGACGACGAGCACGCGAAGCGGATCCCCGTCCCGGCGAACCAGCGTCTGGCGTGGTGCATCGAGCGATGTCCGCTGGTCGCGGATCGCATGCGGAACGCGACCGGGCCGACGACCAATCAGGTGGTCGGTGACTTCTCCTACACCTGCGAACCCTTCGCCGGCGACGGCTGGTTCATGGTCGGCGACGCGGCCGCGTTCATCGATCCGGTCTGGTCGACCGGCGTGACGCTGGGCATCGACACCGGCGTGGCGGCATCTCGTCGGATCATCGAGGTCGAGGCGGGTCGACGGAGCGCGGAGGCCGCGATGAAGTCCTACGGGAAGCGGGTCACCCGCCTTCGGGCCGGATTCCTCGGCCTCATCTCGAACTTCTACGACCATTCCTTCCGCGAACTGCTGGTGAGCGGGCACGGTCCGCTGAACGTCGACGCCGCTGTGGTGAACATGCTGGCGGGCGAGATCTTCGAAGGCGTGCCGTTCGACGTTCGATGGCGGTGGGAGTTGATGCGGTGGTTCCGCGAGATCAACCGGCACCGCAAGGTCGTGGAGTGGATCCGACCGCATTCCCTGCTGCAGGCCGGAGGGGTCCCGCTCCCCTCTCCGCGGTCCGGCGTGATTCGCGGCCTCCGACGCGGCGAACGTGGACGACCGTCGTGGCAGCCGAGCTGATCGCCGACTTCATCGCCTCGGTCGATCGTGGACCGGATCGCCCCGCGATCCTCGACATCGCGTCGGGGCGAACCACGACCCGCGCGGGGATTCTGCGGGATGCGGTCGCGTTGGCGGAACGGCTCGATGATCTCGCGCCGGAGGATGCCGTCGTGATGCTGCATGGTCCGGGCGGGGCCGCGTACTGGTCGGGACTTCTGGCGATCTTCGGCACCGGGCGGCGACTGCTTCCGGTGGGCGTGGAGACGTCCGCCCGGGACCGGGCGAAACTGCATGCGGCGCATCGGGTCGACGTGGTCGTGGAGACGGATCCGCGGACGTCGTGGGTCGATGCGCCCGAGGGCCCGCACCTTCACGTCGACGCCGCATCGATCGGTCCCGGCACCGCGGGCATCGACCGGCTCGGTCGCGGCGGAACCGCGTCGCTCCTGCTGCGCAGCTCCGGAACGACCGGTCGTCCGTCGGTGGCGCTCCGGACGGCGGCCGCCCTCGATCGCGTCTCGAAGACCCTCGCCGGCATCCTCGAACTTCAAGACGACGACGAGATCCTCGCCACGCTTCCGATGCAGCATGCGTACGGGATCGAACACGGGGTGTTCGCGCCGATGCGGGCCGGCGCCATCGTCCGGCACCAGGCCGGTTTCGATCTCGGTCCCGGGGTCGAAGCGCTCGGGAACGGCGTGACCGTCTTCCCCGGCGTTCCAGTGACGCTGGAGGCGGCGGCCCGCGTGGGGCGTCGTGGCTCCGCGCTGCGGCTCGCGTATTCCGCCGGAAGCTCGCTCCCGGCGTCGGTGCGCGAAGGCTTCGAAGCGGCCTGGGATTGCCCGACCGGAAACCTCTACGGGGCGACCGAGCTGGGCACGATCACCTTCGGCCTCGGCGGCGATGATCGGGCGGTCTCCGGTGTCTCGGTGCGGGTCGCGTCCGTGGTCGACGAAGACGCGGGGGAGACCCCGGTCACGACCGAGACGGGCGGGGGCGAGCTCGTGGTGCGAAGCGATGCGATGTTCGCCGGCTACCAGGACACGCGGGATGCGATCGTCGAGCCCGGCCGTCGAATCGACGGGTACTTTCGCACCGGTGACCTCGGCACGGTGCGGGAGGACGGCCGGGTGGAGATCACGGGTCGGGCGAAGATCCAGTTCGACGTCGGTGGATTGAAGGTCAATCCCACGGAGGTCGAGTCGGTCCTGATGGAGCATCCGGCGATCCGGGAGGTCGCGGTGGTTCCCCTGCCGCTCACCGAGACGGTGACCCGGGTGCGGGTGGTGGTGGTCGCGGACGGGGCGGACGATCCCGCGGTGCGGATCGCGATTCAGCGCGACCTTGCGCAGATCGCGAAGCGCGAGCTCGCGCCGCATCAGCGTCCGCGGACCTGCGACTTCCTCGACGAGTTGCCGAGGACGCTCACCGGCAAGCTTCTGCGCGGGCGACTGATGGAGATGGTGATCGGGACCGACGGCTGACGCGGGTTCAGTTCGCCGGGGTCGCGCGAAGGGCCGGCCGCAGGAATCCCGAGAGCAACGAGGCGCCGCCGGCGAGCACGATCCATTCGAGGGTCGATCGCGACATTCCGGATGCGTCGAGCGAGGGGAGGGATGCGATCACGATCGCGGCGAATCCGGCGTGCCATCGCCAACCGACCCACGCGATCGCCGCGATGGTCGCGGTCGAGGCGGGGGCGACCAGGGCCACGAACGTCGCGAGCGCCAGCGCGACGAGCAGGAACCAGCGGTTGGTTGCGGCTTCGGGTCGCCGCCCGCGAAGCGGTCCCGGGGAGAGCAGCCGGTCGAAACGGCGGAGGAACGAGGCGCGGATCGGTCGCCGGTCGGGGCTCCCGCGATGTATTCGCGGCAGCAGCGCCTCCCCGAGCAGCAACAGGTAGATCCCGATCCCCTCGGACCAGTCGCGGCGGAACCGGTAGTGGCTCACCCGGATGTCGTGCGGGTGGTAGATCGCGGGGACGTCGATGGAACGGATCGGCCAACCCGCCCACGCAGCACGGGTGACCATCTCCTCCTCCCAGGCGTAGCGCCCCGAGAGGCCACGAATCGATGCGGCGAGTTCCAGGGGCCAACCTCGAAACCCGCACGGGGAATCGCCGATCGCCAGTCCGCAGTGGGCGCGAATCGCGACGTTGCTCGACGTGCGCCCGATCAGATTGCGGCGGGGCTGGTCCGGGTGGAGAGGAAAGCGGCAACCGAGCAGGTAAACCTCCGGAAATCCTCGAATCGACTCGGCGAACACGGGAATGAGATCGGTGTCGTGCTGCGCATCCGAGTCGCAGGTGATCGCGTGGGTGAATCCGGTTCGCCGCAGGAGCTCGAACCCGGCGCGAAGGGCACCGGCCTTGCCGAGATTTCGCGGCAACCGGAACGACTGATGCAGCACGCCTTCACGTTCGAGATCGTCGATGATCGAATCGCAACCGTCGGTGCTCGCGTCGTCGATCACCACCAGCGGGATCCCATGGCTCGCGGCGCTCCGCAGGACGGATTCGAGGGTGTCGCGGTTGTCATAGGTGGGAATCAGGACCGCGACGCGCGGTACGTCGACCTCGTCGTCGGAGCGGCTGGTCGTCGTAACGCGGTCCGGCATGATCGAAAATCCCGTCGGCGAGGTCCGGAGGCGGCTTCGGCCACCGGAGAAGCCGGTGATCTTACGTCGGCGGCCCGTGCCGGCGGGTGTTTCGGTTTTCGATCCCGCCCCGGTACGATGTCCTCATGACCACTTTCATCGCACTCGTGCTCGGATCGATCCTCTCCACGGCGGGAATCGCGCCCGACGATCCGCTGAAGACCCTGCCCTCGAAGGACGCCGACCGAATCCGGAAGCACCTGCCCGGTGTCGTGACCGGTCCGGGCGAGGCGCCGCCGATCGAAGACGCCGACGAGTGGCTGCCGCTCGATTCGACGGTGTACGTCTACGAGAACCCGCGCGACGAATCGAAGACGCTCAAGCACGTGATGGCCAGGCTGGAGCGGGCGCCGGGTGCCGCCAAGGACGCGCCCGGCAAGGGCTGGGCGATGGAGCTCCCGTCCGGCACCACGCGATACCTCAAGTCCGTGAAGGGCCGCGGCATCGTCGCCGCCACGGACGTCTCGAAGCCCAACGCGTTCATCATCCGTCTCGATCCGCCCGAACCGATCGTTCACCTCGCGGGCGAGACGGGGAACCAGGTGCGCGAGAACGTCAGGATTCGAATCTGCGACATCGATTCGCCCGAGGACACCAGTTACTCCGGCACCGTCAAGTGCGAGTGGGAGGACCTCGGCGCCTGGAAGGTCCAAGTGCCGAAGGGGACCTACGACACGCGGCTCATTCGGATCAAGTACGACGGAAGCATCGGCCCGGCGTCGGTGTCCGCCTGGAAGTACATGTTCCTTGCGAAGGGCATCGGTGCGGTCGCCTTCACCGACAGCCGGGACATCTCCGCCTTCATCTTCTACAACAACGACACCGATCAAGCCGGGGTCCTGAAGTCGGTCACGCAGGCATCCGGCGGTTGATCCGGCCCGCGGCCGGCTCGACCGATGATCCTTCGATCTTCCATGGCGACCTTCGATCTCCAGTCGATTCTCGATGCCTACGGGCCCGATGCGGGGCGTGACTATGCTGCGCACCTGAATCCTCGATTCCACGACCTCCTCCGGCTGGTCGGATTCGACCGGCGCTTCGTCCGGGGGGAAGGCCCGTACCTGTGGGACGATCAGGGCGATCGGTATCTCGATGCGATCGGGGGTTTCGCCTGCCTTTCGCTCGGTCGTGACCACCCGGTGGTCCGGGATGCGCTGGAGCAGGCGCTCCGGATCGCACCGCCCACGTTGATCCAGTTCGAGACGCCCCCGCTCGCGGTGGCGCTCGCGGATTCCCTGAAGCGATTCCTCGATCGGCCGACCGATCGAGTCTTCTTCGTGAACAGCGGAGCGGAGAGCGTGGAGGCGGCGATGAAGATCGCCCGGGCCGCGACCTCCCGTCCCGGCTTCGCCCACTGGTCGAACGCCTTCCACGGGCTGACGCTCGGCGCGCTGTCGATGAACGGCGCCGAATGGCTTCGCCGCGGCTTCGAGCCGCTGGTCCCCGGCTGTCGCGAAGTCCCCTTCGGCGACACGACGGCGCTTCGTGCGGCGCTCGCGGACGAATCGGTCGCGGCCTTCTTCTTCGAGCCCGTCCAGGGCAAGGGCGTGATCCCGCATCCGCCCGGGGTGTTGCAGGAGGTCGCGGAGATCTGTCGTGAGACCGGCACGCTGCTCGTCGCCGACGAAGTTCAGACCGGCCTCGGCCGGGCGGGTGCGGCGCTCGCGTCTCGAACGGACGGCGTCGATCCCGATCTGATCTGCGTCTCGAAGGGGCTTTCCGCCGGGGCGATCCCCCTCGGCGCGGTGCTCGGTCCGGCCGCGATCTTCGACCGGGTGTTCGACTCGGTGGAGCGTTCGGTGGTCCACAGCTCGACCTTCCGCGAGAACCCGTTGGCGATGACCAACGGGCTCGCGGTGCTGCACGCGCTCCGGGACGAGGGGATCGTCGAGCATTCCGCCCGGATGGGCTCGGCGCTGATCGCCGGACTCCGCGACCTCGCGGCGACGGTGCCGGGGATCCGAGAGGTCCGGGGCCGCGGACTGATGATCGGGGTCGAACTCGATCCGCCGGCGCTGTCGATCGGCATGCCGGGGCTCGCGAACCGGACGTCGACCCTCGTCGCGCAGGCCCTCGTGATGCGACTTCTGCAGCGGCATCGCCTGCTCACGCAGTCGACGAGCAAGGGAAGCGGCGTGATCAAGCTGGTCCCCCCGCTGGTGATCTCGGAGGGGGACGTCGACTGGATCGTCGAGGCGTTCCGAGAGTCGCTGGTGGAACTGGGCCGGGGCCGAGGCGCCGCGATTCGGGGCTTGATCAAGATGATGCGGAAGGCCCCCGGGGTGGTGCTCCGCGAATCCATACGGTGATTCATGGCGTGGAAGCCGTCCGAGACTGGTCAGCGGCGGGAATCTGTGCCAGACTTGAGACGGTTCGCGCCGTCGTCCCGGCGCTCCGATCGTCGCCCGAATCCGAATTCATCCGAGGAACGTCCCATGTCGCATCCCTTCGGACCCGCCGGACGGCTCGGCGCCTGCCTGCTGGCGCTTTTGATGTTCCTGTCCATCGGCGATCCCGCTTCGGCCGTATCGTCCGGCTCCGACCGGACGGCCGACCGGCACGTCGCCGACGCACGAAGGCGAACGCTCGCCGCGTGTCGTGAACGAGGCATCGAGCTGCCGCCGGACTTCATCGCGTGGATCGACGGGGACCCGACGCTCAAGGCGTCGGTCTACGGTTGTCGTGCGGATCCACTTCCCGTGCTGCTCGCCCTGCGCTCCCTGGAGATCGATCTGGGGAAGTCGGTCGTCCGGGAGGAGCACACCCAGCTCGCCGTCGCCTTCGCGATGGCGGGTTCCTATGCGTCCTCCGATCGAAAGGCATCGGGGTGGAACGACGGTGACACCGGGACCCCTGGCGACGATCTTCCGGATGTCTCCCCGCGTCCGCCACTGGTGCTCGAGTGTCCGGGAGATCCGCGGATCCCGGTGAACACCGCGGATCCCGGGCGTGACCTCGATGTCTTCGACCATGTGATCAACTTCCTCGAGGATCACCCTCCGATCGAGGTGGAGATCGAAGCCGAGGAGCTTCCGCCCCTCGAGTACGACGATCGCGGGATCGCGAAGCCGCGTGGGAAACCGGTCAAGGTCCGCAGGACGGTCGAGCGAGGGCTGGTCGGCGCCGACGTCATCGCTTCGGCGGAACTGCAGGATGAATTCAACGCCTACATGGCGGAGAACGGGCACCCCGAGGTCTCGCTGGATTGCGGCGACGGCGTCGTCCATCGGAAGTCGACCGCCGCGGTCAAGGACAAGAAGGTGCGTGCCTCGATCAAGGCGGCGCACGATCTCTTCCACGACGCGTACCGCGCGAAGGGTCGCATGCCTCGGGAGCGGGATGCCGCCCCGACCCCGAGCGAATCGATGGCGTGGTTCATCCGGAATCATCGCCACGACTTCTCCGGCACCGATCGAGTCTGGCCGCGCTTTCCGATCGGTGCACCGTGGCCGGTCCTGATGATGCTCGCCGCGGACGACCAGCCGCTCCGGGAGCGGGAGGAAATCTGGATCAAGTACCGGGACGACGGCGAGTTCAGGACCTACGGCGAGTACATCGGCGGGATCGCCCAGCAGTTCGACATGCAGTCGGCCCGGCGGGTC
>NYSY01000061.1 GCA_002683215.1 Planctomycetaceae bacterium | reverse complement strand
GAATTGAAGTCCTTGTTCTCAGTCATGACGTCTCCAGCCGATCAGGCGGCTCCCATGGCGCACAATCCGCACGCGACGACCCACTCGGGATACTCCCGACCGGGCTCGAGCGGGCCGACTCCGTTCGGTGTCTGGTCCAGCAGTCTGCGGGCGGGGTCTCCCACGCTCGTCTTGATTCCGAGCCGACGCGCCAGGTGGCCCGCGAAGCGTCGACTGTGCGATTCACCCCCGAGCATCACCATTCGGTCGATCGGGCCGCCCAGCGACGCTTGCGCGTACCGGGCACACATTGAAAGTTCGTCCGCGATGGTCTCGTGGACTTCGAGGAAGTCCGGTTGCGGGCAGGCGGTGGTCACGCCGGCAAGCGTCGGCGCGGGCTCGCCCGTGCGGCGATCCTCGGTGGTCGCGGCGGCCGGGTTCGCTTCGAATCCAGTGCGATTCCGGTCGGCATCGGCCTTCGCCATGCCGGCCCGGAGCATCACCGAACCGCCCCCCGGATCGGTCGTCGTGGGGCCGGCGATCACCCGCGGGGCGACCGTGGCCGCCTCGGCCTGACGTCGACGTCCGCGGGCGTCGGTGGAGGTGCAGCCCCAGGTCGTCGCGGCGATCTCGTCGAACTGACGACCACCGATGTGGATGATTCGGGCGAAGACGAGTTGGCCACCCCGGGCGACCGCCACCTTGACCGCACCCCAGCCGGCGTCGACGTACATCGTGCTGATCGAACGATCCTCGTCGCGTCGGTGAAGGTGGTCGAAGGCGTGCAGCATCGGAACCTGATCGGGCTGGACCCCCACCAGATCGTGACGACATCGCTTGAAGAGGTCGACGTGACGCATCACGTCATCGCGGGCGATCGCGAGGACCACCCGGTCTCTTTCGCTGCCGGGGATCGGAAAGGACCTGGCGACGACGGCCTTGGGAAGACAGTTCATCCGCCCCGCGACTTCCGCCGCGACCTGGTCGTCGGCGCTGAGCGGGCTGGACTCGTCGGTCCGGTTCTGTTGAACGATGAAATGGGAACTCGCGGGGGAGCAGAGCACCCGCTTGCCCTCGAACGAATGCTGACGAAGCACGCCGGGGAGTTCCTCGGCGAGAAAGGCGAAGCGACGATCGACGTTCCCGCGGGCCTCGTCGGGGATCTCGAGCTCGGCCGCAGCCACGATCGAGGGGACATCGCCGTCCGTGACCTGAAGCAGCTTCACCGACGAAGCGCCGAAATCAGCGACCACCGGTGAGACCGTCTTCGAAAACATCCTCCGAATGCGCATGTGATGCATCTCCAGGAACGCGGAGGAATCTCCGCGGTCCGGTAGTGGCATCGGCCCTTCGGAGCAGCCTGTTGAGTGAGGCCCGAACGGTTGGTCCAACACGTCGATTGGGATGGAGTCGGTCATCCGGCCTGTACGGCGAGGTCCGAAAACCGATGGCGTCCGATGATTCAGAGGATCCAGAGGATCCAGAGGAGCCCGAGGAGCCCGAGGAGCCCGTTCAGTCCGAGCTGATCGCCTCCGCCACCGTGCGGAGGGCGGCGAATGCCTTTGGAAGGTCCCAGACCTGCCGCGATCGGTCACCGGTGCCGTTGGAGATCACCCGGACCTCCACCGCACGTGCTCCGAGCAACCGCGCCGCCTGCATCACGGCCGCTCCTTCCATCGCCTCCGCGATCGCGCCGGTCCGCGCGGCGAGTTCCGACGCGAGGGCGTCGGTGCCGGAACAGGTTCCCACGGTCGCGATCGAGCCGATGACCGCGTCGGGAAGTCGTGACGCAAGCCCCCTGACCAGTCCTGCATCCGCGCTGACGGCGTCGTCGTCCATGAATCCGGCCAGCGGAAAACCCATTTCCGCGATCGACTGGAATCCGGTCGGTGTGCGGATGCCCTCGTCNGCGGCGATGGCGCGGTCNCCGATCACGACGTCCCCGATCGACGGCGCAGCGACCTGGGGCAGCGAGCCCGCGATGCCGGAAGCGATGACGAGCGGAGGCGAGTCGAGGCCCTGCACCGCGAGCGTGGTCGCGACGGCCGCGTTCACGCGACCGACTCCCGAAATCACGGTGCGGAGGCCCGCGTCCCGAAACGGGGCGGCTTCGCGATCGGTGGCGACGACGACCAGACAGTCCGCGGCATCGATCACGACGGTCGAATCCAGATGTTCCGGAAGTAGACCGGAAGGTCGCTACCCTCGAGGACGATCCTGCTCGATTCCGACGAAGGTGCCTCATCGTCCTCGGCCGGCATCAGCGAAACGTTGTTCTGAACCAGCACGCCGTTCACCATCATGGTGATTCGAGCCGACTCCGTGATCACGCCATCCTCGATCCGCGGCCCCCGGAAATAGATGTCCACCGGCTGCCAACCGGGCGCGGGGAGCGCCGCATTGACCACCGGTTCGGCGTGCTGCAGGATCGAGCCGGTACCCGAGGATCGAGGTGGTCGTCCATAGTCGTTGCGAAACTCGATCCGGTATCGATCGTGCAGGCGGATCCGGGTGGCCGCCGCGTGCACACCGATGCGGCCCGGCGTCCGCGGAAGCGAGTACTCGAAGTGGAGTTGGAAGTCTCCGTACGGCTCGACGGTCTCGATGTCACGCGGACCCGCAAGCAGATTGCCCTTTCCGTCGACCCGCCACCCCTCGAGATCGCCTTGGATCTTCACGCCTTGCCAGCCCTGCAGACCACGGCCCGGGATCAACAGGATCCGGGACTTGCCGTCGAATCCGGGAGGTGGTGCGTCAAGCGTCGACAGCGAGGCGGTCACGCCCGTCCGCGACGCCACCGCGGGCGGACTTCGCACCCCATCGTTCGAATCGGCGTCGTTCGCATCGATCACCGGNTGCGTCACGAGGTCGTCACCCGACCGGGCGGAGGGCGGGCCGGACTGCCGATGCACCGAGGTCGCGGCCCCGATGAGGAGGACGAAGAGGNTGCCGCAGGTCGTGATCATTCGTCATCTCCAGCGACGAACATCGCGACCAGCGAATCGACCGGGACGGTCTCCTGACCTCCGCCCCGGAGATCCTTGACCACCACCATCCCATCCTCCAGTTCCCGCCCCACGATCACCGCATGCNCCGCACCGGCACGACTCGCCTCAGACATCAGCTTGCCGACGTTGCGGGTCGCTCGATAGCTTCGGCGGGCGTGGACGCCGGCGTGCCGGAGCGACGCGAGGATCCGGGCCGCCGGACGATCCGCCGCATCGTCCGCCAGCAGCACGAAGACCGACGGCCGCGGCGGCTCGATGCCGTCAAGCAGTCCGCGATCCCGCAGCACCAGCCCGAGAACGACGTCGCCCATGCCGAATCCGACCGCGCTGGTCGGGGGTCCGCCCATCAGTTCCACGAGTCCGTCGTACCGGCCACCGCCCGCGATCGCTCGTTCGCCACCCCCGGTCTCGTGGACCTCGAAGACGGTGCCCGTGTAGTAGGCGAGACCGCGAACGATCCCCAGATCCCACTCGCACCAGTCGGAGACGCCCGCATCGTCGAGCGCGTCGCGGAGCGCGACCATCGGCTCGAAGGCCGCGACCGGTACGCCGGTCTCCGCGGCGATCTCCGCGAGATCGACCGTGATCGGCCTCCGGATGCGGGCGAGTCGATCGAACGCCGCCAGCCCGTCCGCACCGAGCCCCAGATCACCGGCCTTCTTCGCGAATTCCTCGGGCGGCAGCTTTTCCCGGCGGTCGAGCAACTGGAACGCCGCGTGCATCGAACCGCGTCCGACGCCGAGGGCCTCGAGCGCCGACGCCACCGCATCCCGGTGACTCAGGCGAACCGTGGCGACGTCGGGACGGAGGCCGAGGGCATCGAGCGCCGTGAGCCCGGTCGAGAGCACTTCCGCATCCGCCGACGGGTCGTCGAGGCCGAGCATGTCGACGTTCCACTGGAAGAATTCGCGGAGGCGTCCGCGTTGCGGGCGTTCCGCCCGGAAGTGCGACGGGATCGCGAACCATTTGACGGGCCGGGGCAGACTGCCGCCTCGGGCGGCGACCATCCGAGCGAGCGTCGGCGTGAATTCGGGGCGGAGGGCGTAGTCGTCGGTACCGCCCGACCGACGGAACGAGAAGAGCTCGCTCACGATGCCCTCGCCGCTCTTCACGGTGTACAGACCGAGGTGTTCGAAGGTCGGTCCCTCGATCTCCTCGAACCCGTGCCGGATCGACGCGTCACGCCAGGCACCCTCGATGCGACGTCGGACCGCCATGTCCTCGGGATAGAAGTCGCGCGTGCCCTTGGGGGCCTTGAAGGTCGGCATGGTCTCGGCCTGCTGGGGGAGGACGGAGGAACGGCACGGCGTGCGGCGATCCGAGTTCCGATGGTCCCCGGTCATCGGCACGGGGTCAACACGACGCCCGCGGCTCGTTGGTTCGAATCCCACACTCGGGGCATCGAATTGCGAGCCCCGGATAGCCGCAGGCGGGACAGCGGCCCGCCCGTCGTCTGAAAATCCCACGCACCCACCCCAGCACCGAAGGCACCCGGCCGATCGCCCCGAAGATCGCGGCCATCACGATCGAATCCAGGATCAGCCCGCCCATGACCGGCCGGGTCGGGATGAGCCGGGGCCCACGTCCGAAGTTGACCGGTACCAGCCCATGATCGACGATCTCGGGTGAGGACGGAGGGCTCGTCGCCCGCATCAGAAACCAGGTGACGCCCTCCAGGCAGGGCCAAGGCCACCCCGCCCGAATCCGGTCCGCCCGCGCGACATCCGGCTGCCCCGTCTCCCGCGAGGTCGCTCGCGCCTCCAACGTGGTCACCACCACGCCGGGTCCGGCGCGTCGTCGATGAGGATCGATCAACGTCCAGTCGAGATCGCGGCCGATCGGGCTTGAATCGTTCCACCACCGGAGGTCGCCGGCGTCGACCGGGGCCTCGCGAAGCGTCGCCGACCCCCTCGAACTCGTCGATGCCGCGATGACGGCGAGGCTCAGGGACGCGACCACTCCCAGCAGCAGGAGCGCGGCGGGTCGAAGGATGCTCGAGCCACCGCGGCCAGGACTTCGTCCGGCACCATCCCGCCGATCGGTCACCTCGTGGTGAACCGGTGGACCATGATGTGCCGGTAGGTTCCATCGGGCTGGAGCACCACGTCCGGCCACTCGGGTTCACCCTGATGATTGATGGCATCCGGCCAGGCCTGGGTCTCCAGACAGACGCCGTTGTTTCGCTCGTAGACCGCCCCCGACTTGCCGAGCATGCCGTTGAGGAAGTTGCCGGTGTAGAACTGCAGTCCCGGCTGGTCGGAGGCGATGGTCATGGTGATTCCGGTCCCGGGATCACCGAGCATCACCACGTCGCGGAATTCGCCGGGGGTTCCGTCGATGCAGAAGTTGTGATCGAATCCGCCGGGGCCGTCGTCGCTCGCCGGGAAGGCGTCCATGTCCCGTCCGATCGGCTTGGCCACCCGGAAGTCGAGGGCCGTCCCTTCCACCGGGGCGAGTTCACCGGTCGGGATCAGGGTGGCGTCGACCGGCGTGTAACGCTGGGCGCCCACGACCAGAAGATGATCGAGGATCGAACCCGAATCGTGTCCGCCGAGATTCCAGTAGGTGTGATGGACGAGGTTGCAGGGCGTGGCCGCATCGGCGGTCGCCGTCATCTCGATGATCAGCTCGTTCTTTTCCGTGAGCAGGTAGACGACTTCGGCCGCGAGCGTTCCGGGGTATCCCTCCTCGCCGTCGGGACTGGTCCGGGTGAACCGGATCCCGGGCCCCTTCGTCGTGAAGAGCTCGGTCGCCTCCCAGACGTGTTTGTCGAAGCCTCGCTCCCCACCATGCAGATGGTTCGGCGCATTGTTCCGGGCGAGTTCGTAGGTCTCGCCCTCGAGTTCGAAGGTGCCTCCGGCGATGCGGTTGCCCACCCGCCCCACCGAGCATCCGAAGTACTGGCTCTTCTCGGGATACTCCTCGACGGTATCGAAGCCGAGCACCACGTCGACCGTTCGCCCGTCGCGGTCGGGCACCCGGACGCTGGTCACCATCGCGCCGTAGTCGCTGAGCACGACCTCCATCCCCTGTTCGTTCCGCAGGGTGTACCGACGGGCGGTCGCCCCATCGACGGTGCCCCACGGCGTGGTCTCGACGCGGGCCGTGTTCACCGAGCATCCTCCGGCGACGGCGAACAGGAAGGTGAGAACGACGAACGGGGCATGACGCATGGACGAGTCTCCGATGTTGATGAATTCGGATGGTATCGATTCAAGAGGATCCGACCCGTCTCCGAAGCACGAATCGTCGGAATCCTTCGTCCGAGACCGCCCCCGCGATGATCACCGCACCGATCACCGCGTACTGGATGTTGTCGGGAATCCAGTCGATCAACGTGATCGCGTTCTGGAGAACCTGCATCAACGCGGCCCCGATGATCACGCCGATCACCGACCCCTCCCCGCCTCGAAGGCTGCAGCCGCCGAGCACCGCGGCGGCGATCGCGAAGAGCTCGTAGAAATTGCCGAAGTCCGCCGGTTGGGCGCTGCCGACGTCGAGGATGAACAACATCCCCCCGAGACCGGCGAGCCCGGCGCAGATCACGTAGGCCAGCACGACGTACCGATCGGTCCGTACCCCGCCGTGACGGGCCGCGGACGCGTTGCGGCCGGTGGCGAGCAGGTGCCGTCCCCAGACCGTGAAGCGCAGGAAGACGATGGCGAGGGTCGCGATCGCCACCAGGATCAGAAGGGTCGAGGGAATCGCGAACCCGTCGAGGCCGGGAATCTCGAATCGCGTCTTCACGATGCTTCGCAGGCCCTTGAATCCGTTCTGGAAGCCGACCGTCTGGTCCCCCGTGATGCCGCGGGCCAGCCCCCGGTAGATGAGAAGACCGCAGAGCGTGACGATGAACGGCTGCAGACGCACCCGCTGCACCAGCATCCCGTGGCACAGGCCGAGGACCAGGCCCATCAGGAGCACGCCGGGCACGGCGAACCAGATCGGCACCCCATGTTCGACGAGCAGCCAGGGAAGGAGGCAGCCGACCAGCGCCACGACCGATCCGATCGAAAGGTCGATCCCCCCCACGATGATGACGAATGCGGCGCCGATCGAGATCACGCCGAACAGCGACGTTCGGCGAAGCAGGTTCTCGATGTTGTACGAGGTTAGAAAGTAGGGCGTCAGGGCCGAGGTCGCGACGCAGGTCGCGACCAGCAGGCTGAACACGCCGAGAATCTTCCGGGCACTCTTCACGACGGGGTCTCCGATCGCCGAACGTCCCCGGAACCGACGCCTCCGGTGGCGAGCCGCATGATCGCCGACTCCGTCGCCTCGTGTCGAGCGAGCTCTCCGGCGATCCGTCCTTCGTGCATCACCACGACCCGGTCCGAAACCGCGAGGATCTCCTCCATCTCGCTGCTCGCGGCGATCACGGCCGCGCCGCTTCGAGCGATTCGATCGAGCAACGCGTGAACCTCCGCCTTCGCCCCCACGTCGACGCCCCGGGTGGGTTCGTCGAGGAGGAAGACGTTCGGTTCACATCCCACCCACCGTCCGACCGCGACCTTCTGCTGATTGCCGCCGGAGAGGCCTCCGGCCGGAAGATCCGGGATCGCCGGACGAACCCCCATCCGCCGCACCAGCGTCTCCGCCAGGCCGCGCTCCGCGGGTCGGCGACGGATGATGCCTCCTGCGGCCATACGGGCGAGCCCCGGGAGCACGAGGTTCTCCGCGATCGACTCATCGAGCAGCAGGCCGTCGGCCTTGCGATCCTCGGGGACCAGTGCGAT
>NYSY01000060.1 GCA_002683215.1 Planctomycetaceae bacterium | reverse complement strand
AGGCGGCGGGGTGCCGCGAAGCGTGCAATCGAAACGAATCTTCCCGCAAGGAGCTGGACACATGAACAAGCGTCGAAACAACGTCAAGCGTGGCTTCACTCTCATCGAAATCCTGATCGTGGTCGTGATCCTCGGCATTCTCGCCGCGATCATCATTCCGCAGTTCACGGATGCCGCACAGGATGCCGGTGCCTCGAGCGCCCGCAGCCAGTTGCAGACGATGCGGAGCCAGATCGAGCTCTATCGGGTTCAGAACAATGGTGCGGCGCCCGCCGACGACGGTGCCGGTGCCGGTCCCTGGACCGAGCTGGTCGACGAAAACTACATCCGTTCCGCGCCGAACTGGCCGAACGGATTCGAGTCGGTCTACGACGCGGCCGCCGGCGACCTCACGCTGACCTTCGATACCGTGGTGGCACCGGTTCCCGACGTGGACGGCAACGGAACCAGCGAAGCGGCCGATGTGACCGCCATCGAGGCCTGGTGATCCAGCGACGATGAACACCGCGGCATCCCGATCGACAGATCGGGGTGCCGCTTCGTCCATCCACCGGCGAAGGCCGGGACCGGATGGTCCTGAAGTGAACTTCGAAAGTGTCCCGGGGGAGGGGCGGATCGCCCCGAAAAGGGAGCATTGGGATGAGCGAACGAAGTCGATCGACCCGGCCCGGAGCACCGCGGGGGTTCACCCTCATCGAGATCCTGATCGTCGTGGTCATTCTCGGGATTCTCGCGGCGATCATCATTCCACAGTTCGCAAGCGCTCAAAGCAGCGCCCGGGCGACCGCGATGCGATCGCAGCTCGGCACCGTACGAAGTCAGATCGCCGCCTGGCAGGTCCAGAACAACGGGAGCGTCCCCGGCGGGGTCTCCGGGACCGCCGAGGAAGCGATGGATCAGCTCATCGCGGACGGGTTTCTCACCCGCACCGTCTACGTGTCTTCGGGATTCGTCTGGATCTGGAATCCCGTGATGGCCGAGCTGGAACTCGAATACGACGCCACGATCGATCCCTCCATTCCCGATGCGGATGGGGACGGTGATGGCGATGCCGATGACGTCTCGGTGATTCGAGCCTGGTGATGGTCGGTCTCCGGTCAGACACCGCCCGGCTGTCCACGAACGGGTTCGGCACGACTTCCGCGGTCAATCGGGTGCCGCCGATTCGTCTGGTCATCGAGCTGCTCGTCCTTGCCGCCGTTGTGGCGATGTGGATCTCGGGCGTCCTGACCCGGTTCGGAGCGAATCTCGCGTCCGGCCACGTTGATCTTGCGCAGACGCAGCGTCGGATGACGCTCCAGTGGATGCGGGGAGTGGTCCCGGCGGACGCCAACGTCGTTGCGTGGTTCGCGGGTGAGACATCGGACGATCTGATGCTGGTCTGCCGATTCGCGCGACCTGATCCGGGGCCGATCTGGTCCGAGACCATGGTGCTCTGGAATCGAGCGACCGTGCCCGGACTGCTCGTCGGTATCGCGGATCATCCCATCGACGTTCCGTCGCCGGACGCGACGATCGACGCTTGGAGATTGTTCCTCATGGATTCGAGGGTCCGGATCCTGCCCCTGGGCCGCCCGGGTGCGTTGGTACGCGCGGCGCCGGCACGATTCACTATCGGACGTTCGATCCCGATCGATCCCTGTCTCGATTGAAGGGACCGGCCCGGCGATTGCGCCGATCCTGCAGGTCACCCCGCCCACCGTTTTCCGCAGCGGGGCAAGTCCACCTCAGATCATCCCGGGAGATGTCGATGTCACGGGGGAAGCGACTCTCCATGAGGAAACACCATGCGACATGAAAGATCCCTTCGACGTCTTCTCCTGATCAACACGGTGCTCGCCATCGCATTGACCTGGACCCTGTTCGTCACGGCGGGACCCCTGGTCGGTTCCGCGGAGGCTTCGGGCCAGTATCGATCGACGCGCCGGGCCGGGCCGCCCGCCGAGGCCGTGACCGGGGTCGGAAACGCGGCGGCTCGACAGCGGAAGGAGATCATCGATCGCCTCGGGAAGGTCGAGCAGCAGCTTGCTTCGATGTCGACCACGCTCACCTCGGGCAAGGTCGGCGTCCGCATCGTCAACACGGACGAGCTTTCGATCGATTACGACCGCCTCGCGGAGGCCGTCCGATCGCGAAGCAAGTGATTCGACCGCGTCGGAGCCCATGAAACGATGAAGCGACGCGCCTACACCCTCGTCGAACTCGTGATCGTGATCGCCATTCTCGGGCTTGCAGGAGCCCTTCTGGTGCCTCGACTCATCAACGCCGACACCTTCACGGTGCAGGCGGCGGTGCGTTCGGTCGTCGCGGATCTCACCTTCGCCCAGACCGATGCGCTGGCGATGCAGCGGATCCGTCGTTTTCAGTTTCTGCGAGACGAAAACGGCCGGCTCCACGGTTACGCCGTCATTGCGCCGTCCAATCAATCGCTCTACGACCTGGGATTCGACCCCGAAAACGCCGAATATCTCGACCACCGGACCGCGGTCGGGACCGACGGTCGTTTCATCGTCGATTTCGACGAGGACGACCGTTTCGCCGGCGTCGAGATCACGGATGTCGACTTCGCGGGCAACGACTGGGTGGCCTACGACGCGCTCGGGGGCCCGCTTCAGGCGGCGGGGGCGCCGCTCACCAGCACGGGCGAGGTCCGGATGCGCGGGGCGAGTGGGTCCTATTTGCTCCGTTTGAGTGGATTCACGGGAAAGATCACCGTCGAACGGATCGAAGAATGATTCGGGTCCGTCGACGTTGACGTCGACCGTGGGGGAGGGAGCGGTCCCTCGTCACGGACTCGGAGGCGCCCGGATGTCGATTCGATCCATCTTCAAATTTCGCCGTACGCCGCCCCTGGGCGTCGAATTCTGCGAACGCGGACTGCGACTCGTCCAGGTGCGGGCGGCGAGCGACGAAGTCCGTCGCGCGGTCTTCGTCCCTTTCGAGTCCGACGGCGAAGTGGACCCCGGTCGTCTCCGTACCGCCCTTCGTGGATTTCGTGGCCGCGACGCGGTCGTGGCGCCCCCGCGTGCGGACATCACGGTACGTCCCGCCCGACTTCCGTTGCTGGTGGACGCCGAACTTCGCGAGGCGGCTCGCTGGGAGGCCGCGGGATTGCTCGAGATCGACGCGGCCGACGTCGTGGCGGACGCGCTGCCGCTTTCGTCCGAGACCGATGCCGAGGGCAGGACCGAAATGCTCGTGGTCGCGGGGTCGGCCCGTGGACTCGAGGAACGTCTCAAACCACTGATCGCCGCGGGACTCCGGCCGATCGCACTCGAACCGGCCTTCTTCGGCGCGGGGCGAGCTTTCACCATTCGATCCCGTCGACAGCAGGAACAACACGACATCCGAGTCGTGGTGGACGTCTCGGAGCGCGAGTCGTGGATCGTGGTCACTCGTGGTGATCGCGTGATGTTCGCGAAACGGAGTGACGTGGGAGGGGCGGCGTTCGACGCCGAACTCGCCGCGGGGCTTGGAATCGAACTTGCGACCGCCCGACGCACCCGTCTCGACGGACGGGAACGAACGCTCGAACCCGAGGTGCTCGCCGAGGTGATGACGGCGGTGCGCCGGGCCGGAGCGTCGCTGGCGGACGAGATCGCGATGGCCGTCCGGTACGTGACCGTGACCACCCGGGCCGGACGCCCTCAGGCCCTGCACCTCAGCGGCGAAGCTGGATCGACGCCCGGTCTTCGCGAGACGATCGAGGGCTCCATCCCCGGAATCCCGGTCGAATCGGTGGCGTTCGTCGAGGAACGGCTGGAAGCGGCATCCTCCACCGAGGATTCGACACCACTTGAATGGGCGTCCGCCTTCGGTCTCGCCATTCGACCGTTCACGCGGCGTGGGAAGGAGGCCGCATGACGGGCCGAACCATGGATCTTCGCCCCCCCGCGGTGCGGCAGCGCGTGGCGCATGCCCGTGAGCGGAGTCGTCTCGTGCAACTCTCTCTTCTTGCGGCGACCTGTCTTTCGATGGCCTGGTCAGCGGCCGCGTGGAGGCTCCGCGAGGCGCGATCGGATCATGAACTCGCGGTCACCCGGGCCGACGAGGTCCTTCGGGTCGAACGCGAACTCGCCGAAATCACCGAGCGATTCGATCGTGCCGGTCGACGCCTCGAGGTCTGGAGACGCTGCTCGATCCCGTTCGGGGCGTCATCGATACTCGCCTCGATCGCCAACGACCTTCCGGAATCCGGAACCCTCGAACTGGTCGAGTTCGATGCGCTCTCCCTGATCACCAGCGGCGTTCGAGGTGGTCGGGTCAGCGCCGATGTGGATTCGACGCGGCGGATCGCGGCGGAGATCGAGGGCTTCACGGCGACCGACGCCGATGTCGCGATCTTCGTCGAGGCGCTTCGGCGACGGCCGCTCTTTCGAGACGTCCGGGTCGAATCGACCCGTCACCGATCCGTCGCCGATCGGACTGCGCGAGCTTTTCGGATCGTGTTCGAGATCGACCTCGAGACCGCGAGTCCCGTGCTCGCCACGGCGTTCGATTCGGAGGGTGACGAATGAGCGGTGATCGAATTTTTCAATACGCAGCCGGGGTCGGGATCCTCGCGTCGCTGGTCGCGTGGTTCGGCATCGTCCCGCTTCATGTCCGCGCCTCGGATCAGGAGGCGGAAACGGCATCTCTGCTGACTCGGGTGGCGGCGTCGCCGATGCCCGCGGACCGACTGGTTCCGTTCCGTGCGGAACTGGAGCGCCGGGTCAGGATGCTCCGGCGGGAATGTCCGGTGGGCGTCGATCAGGGACCGCCGGATCTTGCCGGCATCATCCGAAAACTCTCGCTGCCCATCGACGGATCGGCCGTGATCGATCAGACGTTCACGGCGGAACGCAGCGGGCCGACGGGATTCGATCTGGATCTTCCGTGGGAAGTGACGCCGATTCGAATCGAACTGACGGCGACCTGGTCGGCGATCGCGAACGTGCTCGAGCTGATCGAAGGCATGGAAACACCCAATCGAATGACGGAATTCAAACTCGAGCGGGATCTCGATCCCGAGGTCGAGATCGCCCGCGTCTCGATCGAGATCGAGGTGCTCCATCAAGTCGAGCCAGTGGAGAATCCGGAATGAATCGCGATTCCAATGGAAGCTCGGGACGAGCGCGACTGCGGGCCATGTCGGGGTTGGTCCGCCGGCGTGGTGGCCGTCTGGTTCGTTTCGCTTCCCGGCGGAGCACCATCACGTCGGGACTTGTGCTCGTCATTCCGGTCGTCGCCCTGGCCCAGCCGCTCGGTCTGCTGCTCTGGGCGCGGCTTCGGCTGCTGACCACGATTCCCCGGACCGCGATGGCGACCGAGGAACCGACGCGGGTCGCGGTGGATCCGGGGGTCGTCCGGTTTCCGGACCTCCCGGATTCCGGTCTCGATGAGGCCTTCGGACGCGATCCCATGCACGTCAGCCCGCATCACTTCCCCAGATCCACACCCCAGTCGTCCGAGCCCGAGGTCGGGTCGAAGTCGGGCGTTGGATCGGCCGAAGACGAGGGGTACGAGGCGCGATTGATGCGGGAACGGCTCGTATCCATCGTCTCCAGCGTTCGGGTTCAGGGGTTGATATCCGACCGAGGGATCGCACTGATCGACGGTCGGGCGTGCAGGATCGGGGACGAGATCCCCGTCGGGGCGGAAGGCGTCCAGATTCGCCTGCTCGAAGTTCGGACCGGGTCGGTCGTGATCGGAATCGACGGATGCGAATTCGTGCTCCGGTTGATCGCGGGAGGCAATGGGTCAGTCGACATTCGTCCTCAGGACGAGGAGTTCAAGCAACCATGAATCATCACCATTCCATCCGCAGCATCGTCGGAGGCATCCTGTCCACCGCCGCCGTCCTCGCGCTCTTCCCTTCTCCGGCGACCGCCGAGGACGGGTTCGGTCAGGATGACGGCCAGCTCGCTTCCGACGATGCACTCGACCTCAGCGGGGTCGAGGTCGACGAGTTCGACACCTTCAACATCCAGGTCACCGACACCGACCTCGCACAGGTCCTGCAGATGCTCGCCCTTCAAGGCGAGCGGAACGTGATCGCGAGTCGAAACGTTTCGGCGGTGATCAGTGCGAATCTCTTCGACGTCACCTTCGAGGAGGCGCTCGACGCCATCCTGAAGCCGAACGGATTTCGATGGATCGAAGAAGGCAAGTTCATCTACGTCTACACCCAGGAGGAGTTCGCTCGCATGGAGGCGCTCGATCGCAAGACCGAGAGCCGCATGTTCGAACTCGAGCACCTCTCGGCGCGGGACGCCAGTGAATTCGCCACCCCGCTCCTGTCGGATCGCGGCAAGCTGAGTTTCATCGGCGAAGTCGCCGGTGGGATCGAACGAGATCTCGGCGACATGGGTGGCGACAACTGGGCCAAGTCCGCGATCCTCGTGGTCAACGACTATCCCGACAAGCTCGACCGAATCGCCGAGCTTCTCGGCGAGATCGACACCGCGCCGCGGCAGGTCGTGGTCGATGCGACCATCGCGAGCGTCCAGGTCGCCGAGGATGACGCGTTCGGCGTCGACTTCTCGATCATGGGCAACCTCGACATCACCAAGCTGGTCTCCCCGCTCGGTCCGGTGACGGACATGCTCCGCGGAACCGTGCCACCGCAGGAGGGTGGCGGGGGTGTTCCGGTCTACAACGGCAACAACACGACGTGGGGAACGCAGTCCACGCCCGGCAACACCGCGACCGGCCCCAGCAACTTCAAGGTCGGCCTCGTGGCGGGTGACGCGTCGGTGTTCGTCCGGGCCCTCGACCAGGTCACCGACACCATGGTGCTGGCCCGTCCCCGGATCATGGCCCTCAACCGACAGCGGGCGCAGGTCATGGTCGGCAAGCGGGTCGCGTACCTCTCGACGACCGCCACCGACACCACCACGACCCAGACCGTCCAGTATCTGGACACTGGTGTGAAGTTGATGTTCCGTCCCTTCATCTCGAAGGACGACACCATCCGCATGGAGCTTTATCCGAGCGTCTCCAGTGCCGAACTCCGCACCCTCGCGGTGGGCGTCTCGGAAGGCCTCGTCCAGGTTCCCGACGAGTTCACCAACGAGATTTCGACCAACGTCAAGGTCCGCGATGGACAGACGCTGGTGCTCGGCGGTCTCTTCGAGGAACAGACCACCGTCTCGAACAGCCAGGTGCCGCTTCTCGGTGACATCCCGATCGTGGGCGCGGCCTTCAGCGGCCACGACAACACCGTCAGCCGACGGGAGATCATCTTCATGATCACCCCGAAGATCGTCGCCGACGAATTGATCGAGGATACGGGTCGTCAGGGCAAGGAATTCGTGAATTCGCTTCGCGCCGGAATGCGGGAGGGTCTCCTGCCCTTCAGTCGCGAGAAGATGAGTTCGCAGAGCAACCAGAACGCGTTCGAAGCGATCAACTCGAACGACTTCGAACTGGCGATGTTCCACTTCGACAGCTCGCTCCGGCTCAATCCGAACCAGCCCGAAGTGCGGCGGATGCGGTCGGAGGTCGCCGGCGAGTCCAAGGTCACCTTCTACGACTACGACATCTGGCGTCGCGTGATGGATTCACAGCATGCGGACCACGAGGACGCGCAATCCGAGGAAGCGAGAGTCAATCCCTCGGTGGATCCACTGGTCTCGATGAAGACCGATCCGAAGATCGCCGAGCCGGATCAGATCGCGAACCGGGTCGAGGCCCGGGAGGACCGATTCCTCTCCGCCCTCGTCTCCGAGATCGATCGCGAGACCGCTGCCAGCGCCTCCCCCGAAAACGACGATTCCGCGATCTATCTGGTCGAGCCCGAGCCGATGTCGGTGACCGCCGCTTTCGGCGATCTCGACGGATCCGAATCGAAGATCGACGCTCCGATCGAGGAAGCGCGGGTCCCGGCGTCGACGACGTCCAACGAGCTGCCCTCCATCGCGGAACTCGCGGCATCGAAGCCGGTCGCCGAGACGCCGATCGTCGTCGCGGAACCGGTCGAGGCCATCGCCGCGGCACCCGTCGCGTCGAAGACCGGATCGATCGACGGAGACACCGCTGATGAGGGGTCCGAGGTCGTCGCGGATGCTTCGGGGAAGCCGGTCGACGTGTCGGAAGCCGCGATCGCCAACGTCCCCGTCACTGCGAATGACGACGGTACCGCTGAATTCACCAGCGACGACGCGCTCCGGGTCGTCGCGGACGCCCAGATGAAACTGGTCGGTGGAGCGCAAAGCCCCTCCTGGGGACGGCTCTGGTGGCTGGCCCGCATCGCGTCCGAACAGGCTCGAGTGTTCTCGAAGGACGCCGGCGGCTCGACCACGCCGCCCGTGGTCGCTGGTGTGAACGAGCGTGATTGACCACTTGTCGGTGGCGGGACGGCCTCCGGGCACGTCCCGCGCACCGTCGAAGTCCTGCGCCACCCGCCATCCCTCCAACCGGACCGAATCATGAATCGCATCACGACCCTGACCATCGTCTCGAGCCTCGGCATCCTTTTCTCCGCGGCCGGCTGCACCGGACCCACCAAGCGTGGGATCGAGGCTCGGAAGGCGGCGAGCGCCCGTTTCGACTCGATTCGAAGCCGCGTGGATTTCGACCAGGCGGATCAGGCCTTCCGCGCCGGTGATCTCATCACCGCGAAGCGTCATCTCGAAGTCGCGATCTCCAAGGTCGACGACGATGCGGACTACTGGGTGCTGCTCGGTCGGGTGTACCTCGAAAACGGGAGTCTCGGTGATGCGTCGACGAGCTTCGACCAGGCCCACGAGATCGATCCTCAGAACGCCGACGCCTGCTACTTTCAGGGGATCGTGGATCAGCGTCTCGATCGCTCGAACGAAGCGGTCGAGCACTATCTCGCCGCCCTCGAGATCGCGGAGGACAATGCCGGCATGCTGGTCGCGGCGGTCGATACGCTGATCAGCGAGGGACGTCTGGAGGATGCCGACCGACTGCTCAAGGAGAAGGGGGTCGCGTTCCGGGAGACCGCCGCGGTCCATCATCTCGCCGGCAGGGTCGCGATGTTCCGGGAGCATTGGTCGGATGCGGTCGACCATCTCGATCGGGCCGTACTGCTCGACGACGAGGATCAGTGGATGCTCGAGGATCTCGCCCGCGCCCAGCTCGGCGCGCATCGAACCACGGACTGTCTGCAGACCATCACCCGACTCGAGGAGATCGTGACCGATCGCATCGAGGAGCGGGAGCTGCTCCGGCTTCGCGGGCGATGTCTGGTCGACGGAGGTCGGCTACGCGAGGCTCGCGAGGTCTTCCTCGACTTCACGAATCTCAACCCCGAAGACGTCGCGGGCTGGGTCGAGTTCGGACTCGTCTGCCTCGAGGTCGGCGACCACCGGCGGGTCGTGAAGTGCGGCCAGCGGCTGGTGATGCTCGAGCCGGATCAGTTCGAAGGCTATTTCCTCCTGGGCCAGGCGGCGCTCGAGGAACGGGACTTCGATGACGCGGTGACGCTCTTCCGACGTGCCGCGGCGATCGAACCCGACCGGCCCGAACCGAAGCTCGCACTGGGAATGGCGTGCGAACTCGCGGGTCGGTACGCCGAGGCGTACCGGGTCTTCGCGGAGCTCGCGGAACGAAATCCCGCCGACACCCGCGTGCGCGAACTGCTGACCGGGGTGGGCGACGTTCTCGACTGAGCACGGGCGTCGTCTCACGGACGGATGGTGTTGGATCGATGAGGAGGCTGGATTGCCGGACGTCACGACGATCTCAAGCGTCGCGCTCGCCTTCGGAGCGGGATTCGCCGCGGCGTGGATGCTGCTCGGCATCCGCATCCGGAGTTCCTGTCTCAGGCCCGAGGCGGCTCGTGGCGTGGCCACGCCGATCCGAACCCTCGACGAGGGACGGCGTCGCGAACTGGAATCACTGAGTCGTGAGCACGTGCTGGCGCGACGCATCGTCGAGGAACGGATCGGTCGATTCGAACGGATGTTCGCGTCGTTTCCGGATCCGATTCTCGTCCTCGACCGACACGGCGAGGTCGTGGACGCCAATCCCGCCGCGAAATCCCTCGCACGCCTGGAATCGGATGACGATCCGATCGACGCCGTCAACCCGCGACCGCTGGAGGTCATGATCGGGAACCGGACGGCGGTTCGAGATCTTCTCGAGCATGTTCGGGCGGTGGTCGCGGGTGGAGCGGAGGCCGTGCGGACCGCCGAATTCGAACTCGAATCCCGGGCCGCGGAAATGGGGGCGGACGAAGCGACCTCGGCCTTCGAGGCGGTGATCCGCACCCTCGACGAGCACGGCCGAACGCTGCTCGTGCTTCACGACACGACGCGGGAACGTGATGCCTCGCGGCTGAAGAGTGAATTCGTCGCGAAGGCGAGTCACGAGCTCCGGACGCCGTTGAGTTCGATCCACGCGTCCCTCGAAATGCTCGCGGATGGTGATCTGCGGGAACAGGCCCAGCGTGCCGAGTTTCTCGCCATCGCCATCGAGGAGACCGATCGACTCGCGAAACTGGTCAACGACATGCTCGACATCAGCGGCATCGAAGCCGGGGTCGCCCGGCCCCACATGGCCCAGGTGGATCTCGCCGAGATCGCGATCGACGTCGTCGACGGGCTGCGGGCCGCCGCCGATCGAAGATCGGTCGACCTGCGGCTTCACGTTCAGCCGGGACTGATCGTGGAGGGTGATCCTGAAATGCTCTCGGCGGTGGTCGGGAATCTGGTCGGCAACGGTCTCAAGTACGTCCCCGAAGGCGAACGGGTGACGGTGACGGTCGATGCGGAGGATCTCACCCGCTCCGTGGTCGTGACCGTGACGGACACCGGTCTGGGGATCCCTGCGGAAGATCTCGACCGGGTGTTCGACAAGTTTTATCGGATCAAGCGATACGAGCGGAACGCACGCGGAACCGGGCTCGGGCTCAATCTTTGCCGAAACATCGTCGAGCAGGTTCATCACGGTCGGATCGGGGTCGATTCACGACTAGGCGAAGGCGCGCGATTCTGGTTCAGCGTGCCCGCTTCGCATCCTGCTTCGATGGCGGCTTGAATGAACGCAGATTCCCACAACCGAAAACGACGGATCCTGGTCGCGGACGACGAGGAGTACATCGTTCGGGTGGTCTCCTTCAAACTGGAGAGCGCCGGCTACGAGGTCGTCGAGGCGATCGACGGCGCGGATGCCTGGTCGAAGGTCCGGGCGGGCGACATCGATCTCGTCCTCACCGACCATCAGATGCCGCTCATGACCGGGCTCGAGCTCGCGGGAAGGATCGCCGCCGATCCCTCGACCCGAGACATTCCCGTGATCATGCTGACCGCGCGGGGCTTCAGGCTCGACGCGGAGGAGATCGTCGCGAGCCGCATCGTGGATCTGATCGCGAAGCCCTTCTCGCCTCGCGGTCTGCTCGACCGCATTCGCGAGACGCTTGAAGCCGCGGAACGCGGTGGGGAGCGTGCGGCATGACCGAAACACGGACTCGTGATGGTTCGCTGGACCTCGCCATCGCCGCGGATCTCGCGGGCGTGGGGGGCACCTGGATTCCGGTTCACGATGATCGCCTGCGGTGGTCGCCGGTGGAGGATTCGATCGGTCGCTGGCGACAGGCGCTTCTGTCCCACGCACCGGTGGTCCGGTCGGCGGTCGAGGCGCGGCTCGCGGATCTCATCGGTGGAGACGGGGACGCCGTCGAACTGATGCCCGGAGTGTTCGGGATCGGATGCGTTTCGGAAGGTCGACGCGGCCGTTCGTGCGGCGTGGTGCTCTTGCCGACCGCCGAGCTGGTCTCCGAAGGTTCCTTCGCGATGATCTGCAACGCATCCCAACTCGACGAGCAGATCCTGCGTCAGTTCGCATCCCGCGACGAGATGCCGGGCCGAGCTGCGATTCCCGCGATCGGCATGCTCGTCCGACGACTGCACGAGGCGGCCCGACGGCGTTTCGAGGATCGAGCGGCGGCCCAGTCCGTGGACCGCCGGCTCTCCGAAAGCTATGAGGAACTCCACCTTCTCAATTCGCTCATCGACGGACTCGTGGTGGGCGGGGATCCCGGTGATTTTCTCGCCTCGGCATGTCGCGAGATCGCCGCCACCGCCGGCTATCGGTGGATCGCCGTGCTGCTCGATGATCCCGGTGCCTGCCGCGTCGACGACTTCATCGTGCACGGTGACGCCGCCCCGACCCGGGCGGATGTCCGTCGAATCATCGAGGTCGCGGAGACGAGCACCGCCACCGCGATCATGGATCACGCTCATGGCGAGATCGGCCTCGCCGCGGTGCGTGGAGGCGATCGAAGCCTCGGCACGTTGGTCGCCGGTGGACGCGAGGGCGAGCCGATCTCCAGCATCGAGCTGACCCTGCTCGCCTCTGCGGCCGGACATCTCGGGGTTTTTCTTCGCAACGCCACGCTCTATTCGGATCTCGACGAGATGTTCCTCGGAACGCTCCAGGCGATGGTGGCCGCGATCGACGCGAAGGATCCCTACACCAGGGGGCATTCGCAGCGGGTGGCGATCCTCAGCCGGGATCTCGCGGCGGCGATCGGGCTTCCCGAGGATTTCGTCCGTACCGCCCATCTCTCCGGTCTGGTCCACGACATCGGGAAGATCGGGGTGCCTGAAGCGGTGCTCTGCAAATCGGGCCGGCTCGACGAGGCGGAATTCGCCGCGATCCGGCAGCACCCGCAGATCGGCTTCCGGATCCTTCGCGACATTCCCCAGATCCGGGATCTTCTTCCCGGCGTTCTCTGCCATCACGAGGCGTGGGACGGGAACGGCTACCCCGCGGGCCTTGAAGGCGACGAGATTCCGCTGCTCGCGCGAATCGTCGCGATCTGCGACAGCTTCGACGCGATGAGTTCGAGTCGGACCTACCGACGAGCGATGCCCCGGGACAAGGTGTTCGCGGAGATGATCCGTTGCCAGGGAAGCCAGTTCGATCCCTCGATCGTTCCGGTGTTCATCGGAATGGATCTGACGGAGTACGACCGACTCCTCGCCCGCGACGCCGGTGAGGCCGCGGCGGATGATCGGAGGGCGGCATGAAGATCCGTTTCGAGGACCATGGTCCGCTCTGCGTCGTGCAGCTCGAGGGCGAGCTCGTGGGGGAATCATCGGATTCCCTGCGTCGAGCGTGTCGAGAGCGGCTCGAAGATGGCTCGCGGGACTTCATTCTCGATGTTTCGACGACTTCGGGGATCGATTCCGCCGGACTCGAGGCGTTGCTCGATCTCGCGGATGCCGCGACCGAACGACGGGGCCGTTGCCTGATCGCCGGCCCCGAGGCCTCCCTCAAGACGGTGCTGGACATCACGCGGGTGAGCGATCGTCTCGAAATCCACGACGAAGTGGCGTCCGCGACGAGGGTGCTTCGATGACCATGCGCGCCAACACACCGGCCACCACGACGAACACCAGCGGTGTTCGAGGGACTTCCACGATCGGCGTCGCGCCACTCGGGGAGACGCTCATCGAAGCGGGGGCGATCACCCGCACCCAGCTCGAGGCGGCGCTGGCGAGCCAGCGCGAGGGCGGTGACCACCGGCTTCTCGGCGAGGTCCTGGTCTCGCTCGGATTCGCCGACGAGGCGATCATCGCGGAGGGGCTCGCCGCCGGCTGCGGACTTCCCTTCGTCCGTGATCCCGCGAGGATCGCGGATCCGACCGTGGTCGAGCTGCTCTCCCGAGACTTCGCGCGGCAGCATCGGGTGCTTCCGCTCTTCCTGGTTCGCGGGACCCTGACGATCGCCGCCGCGGAACCGTCCAACGTCTATCTCTTCGAGGAGATCGCACGGCGAACCGGTCATCGAGTCCAGGTCGCCGCCGCGTCGGCGTGCGAACTCGAAGCCGCGATCGAGAACTGGCTGCCGGCCGCGAACGTCTTCGTGATCGACGACATCCACGATGGCGTCGAGAGCGCGGATCTCACGGTGTTGGAACGACAGGTCTCCGAGATCACCGATCTGGCCGAGATCGCGGGCCATGGCCCCGTCGTCCGGCTGGTGAACTGGTTGATCCACGATGCGGTTGAAGAGGGTGCCAGCGACATCCACGTCGAGCCTGGTGATCGCGATCTCCGGATTCGATTCCGGATCGACGGCCGACTCCACGAGAAGATCCGGCCTCCTCATCGAATGGCCCCCGCGATCACGAGCCGCATCAAGATCATGGCGGAGCTCGACATCGCGGAGCGTCGGCTACCCCAGGACGGGGACATTCACGTCCTGCTCGACGGACGTCGGGTCGATCTCCGCGTTTCGACCATGTCGGGTCGTCAGGGTGAGAAGGTCGTGATCAGGATCATCGACAGTCGCAACGCGATCGTCGCGCCCGAACGGCTCGGAATGTCCGTCTCGATCCGGGATGCGTGGTCGGATCTGCTCGCGGCCCCGAACGGCGTGGTGCTGGTCACCGGGCCGACCGGCAGCGGCAAGAGCACCACCCTGTATTCCGCGCTCGGCTCGATGGATGCCGACAGTCTGAACCTCTCGACGATCGAGGATCCGGTGGAAGCCGTGATCCCCGGGGTCAATCAGTTCCAGGTGAACGAAAGGACGGGCTTCTCCTTCCCGTCCGCGCTTCGATCGATGTTGCGTCAGGACCCGGATGTGGTGATGGTCGGCGAGATTCGAGACGAGGAGACCGCGGCGATCGCGGCTCAGGCCGCCCTGACCGGGCACCTGGTGCTCTCCTCCCTGCACACCAACGACGCCTGTGCGGCGCCGGTCAGGCTCGTCAATCTCGGCGTCGAACCGTTCCTCGTCGCGACCGTGTTGCGCGGCGTGCTCGCCCAGCGGCTCATCCGCCGGATCTGCCCGCAGTGTCGACGCGAGGTCGACGTGGAGGCGAGCGTCCGGCGAATGGTCGAAGCGGTCGCGGAGGTGGATGGATTCCACGCCGGCGAGGGATGTCAACGATGCCGGGGCACCGGCTTCAGCGGCCGGGCGGGGGTCTTCGAACTGCTCCGGCCCGACCAGGCGATCTGCGATGCGATCTCCGCCTCGGTCCCGCACCGGGAACTGGCCGAAATCGCCCGAAACGCCGGTTTCGAATCGATGCGTATCGACGGCCTGCGGAAGGTCGCCGAAGGATTGACCACCGTCGAGGAGGTACTGGCGGCGACCGCCGCCTGAATTCATGAGTGAGACCGCCACCTGGTCCTGGCAGGCCCGTGACGCGACGGGCCGACTGGTTCGCGGGACGCAGACCGCGTCCGATGCGGCGGAAGTCGCCTCGCGCCTTCGCGCGGAGGGGCGGGTGGTGCTCGCGATCGACCGGACCATCGGTGCCGCGATGCGATCCGAGCCAAAGGGAATCCTGCCCCGCCGCCGGGCCTCCAGCGCCGCAGTCGCAGCGTTCGTGCGGCAGTTGTCGGTGATGCTCGACTCGGGTGTCCCCGTGGTCGAGGCGATCGACGTGGTCCGCGGCCAGACGTCGGATCGACGACTCGCCGATGATCTGGTGCTGGTCCGTGACGAGGTGGAGAACGGCGGCAACCTGAGTGATGCATTCGCGCGATCGCCGGAGACCTTCCCACCCGTGGCGGTGGGACTGGTCCGCGCCGCGGAGGCGGTGGGGGATCTTCCGGGAATGTTCGAACGTCTCGCCGACTGGCTGCAACGCGAACAGAAGATTCGGAGACAGGTCCGTTCCGCGCTTGCGTATCCCGCGATTCTCGCGGTGGTGGGATCGGCGATCACGATTCTTCTGGTGGCGTTCGTCATGCCTCGATTCGAAGCGATCTACGCGCAGCGGTCGGCGGAGCTGCCGCCGTTGACCGAGGGCGTGCTCGCGATCGGAAGGTTCGTCACCACCGGCTGGAGAATCTGGGGGCCGGCGCTTTTCGCGATCGTGGTCACCGGTATGTTCGCGAGGCGGACGACGACGGTGCTGCGAATCATCGAACGAATCCGTTTCGACGCACCGATGCTTCGCGCCGTGATCCGCCCCGCGGACCTCGCACGCGTGACCCGCACGCTCGCCGTCCTGCTGAAGGCCGGCGTTCCCCTGCTCGATGCGATCACCATCTGTCGTGGACTGAGTCCGTGGCGGCGTTGGGGTCGCTTCTGGGATGGAATCGAGGAACGTGCCCGCAACGGCGACGGGATCGCGGAGGGATTCGACGTCGAGGAGCTCGTTTCGGGAAGCGGAAGGGCCATGATCGCCGCCGGCGAGCGATCGGGACGCCTCCCGGAGGTTCTCGAACGGGTGGCCGACGCGGCGGACGAGGATCTGGATGTCGCGGTGAAGCGAGTCTCGGTGACCCTCGAACCCCTTGCGATCATCGTGCTCGGTGGGGTGATCGGGGTGGTGGCGATCGCGCTTCTGCTGCCCGTGTTCAAGATGAGCACCGTCGCGGGTTGAGCCGTTTCAAGCTTCGAAAACGCATCCAAGGGGTGGGATATCTCCCCCCCGGACACGCGAAGGCGAAAGATCGCGGCGCGGGACGACTTGTGTCGATGTTCCTCGTAGTCGCGATCACGGACGCAGCGATCGCGGGGAGCGCCCCGGTAAACGGGGGTTTACGGGTCGGTGAACCAGGGAAGGTCAGCCGACACCGCGGGCCCATGATTTCGTCCGCATGGAAGCGGGCGGATTCGACCGGGGGGCGGGAAGGTCGGATCACGGACGATCCGACCGTGGCGTTTCTGGAGAATTCCCGGAACGTCCGATGGTCCAGCGTCGTATGGAACGATGTCATGCCGAACAAGAAGAGCAACGAAACCGATGGAGTGCGACGGCGTGCGGCACGGATGGCCGCATCGCTCGAGCCGCAGGACCATGCCGTGCTCGCCCTGCGTTTCGGGGAGAATCTCAGCATCGGTGAGACCGCCGCCGTGCTGCGGATGAACCCGGACGAGGTGCGGTCGACGGTGAGCCGCGTCGTTGGAATGCTTCATCGACGCGTCGATTCCTGAACCGACCCGAACGTCGCGACCCGTCTGCAAGCAGACATCGTCTCGACGCCACGGATCATCGATCGTTCGGCCATGCGGCGACCGCCGCCGTCCGACCTTTCGCGTAACCCGTCCACCACACTGCGCCCCCGCGATCTTCCGGATCTGCGGGGGCGTTCCGTATCGGCGTCGTTCTCGATTACGTTTCAGAAGCGTGAAAGCAGGATGCCGAGATCGATGCCGTTCGTCACGCCGTCCAGGTTGAAGTCCGTCGAGGGATCGTCGGTGCCCCACGAAGCGAGGAAGATCCCGAGATCGCCGCCGCCGACGACGCAGTCACCGTCGAGGTCGCCGGGCACCGAGCATCCGTCGGTGATCTCGCCCGTGATCCGGAGCGTGGCCGCGCTGCGAACGCCGGCCGTCACCAGTGGGTTCTCGCGCATGTAGAGATCGACGAAGTCGCCGCCCTGTTGCTCCGCTTCCACCAGTGACGAAAGCGAGAAGAGCAAGCGGCCCGCGTCCAGCCCCGTCCCGAGCCACTCGGCCACGCCGGGATCCGAGCCGTCGAATTCGAAGCGAAGCACGGTTCCTTCCGCGAGTTCGACCCCCGGGAGCGCATCCTCGACGACTCCGACCGCGAGCGGCGACGCGGTGAACTGGTCCGCCACGGAATTCGAGACGTCTCGCAGGCCACCGCCGGCCAGGCACTCGGCGGCGAAGGCGTTTCGCACGCCCTCGCCGAACGGTCCGACCGGACTGAAAACCGTGGTATCCGTCCAGGTCGCCGGGGAGATCCCGTTCCGGAAGCCGGTCGCGAAGACTTCGATCGGACGCCCGGGATCCTTGTCCACGAGGTATTCGGGGTGATCGGGGGGGAGGTATGTTCGCCAGTCGTCGATGCTCGAGTCGTATCCGCCCAGAAGAAGATCGGCGAGGGTGATCTCGAGCACGATCGAATCGACCCGGTACCGATCCGAGCCGGCAGCAGCGGACACCAGCGCCGTCGTGTCGAAGTCCAGGACGATCTGGCCGTCGCGGTCGTCGAATTCGTACAACGTCCCGGTGTACCCGAAGACGGACGCGACCGGACGAAATCCCGTCGTGGTGTTGAAGCCGTAGTTCCACCGATCCGAAGTCGGCTCGGGGAAGATGGCATCGAAAGACTCCGCCCACGCGCCGCACGAGCCCGTGGCGATCACGGCGAGCGCGAGCAGGGAAGGCGGGAGCGGAATCAGTTCGCGGAGGCGGTTCATGCTGGTCATTGGCCCATCGACGGAGGGCGGTGGGACGTACGATCGTCGCGGAAGTGCGTCACACGATCAAAGGAAAAGCTGCCCGTGCACCCGCCGGCAGGTACGGAAACGGTCGTGGCAGGTTCGGTCCGGGGGCGAATATCTCGGATTTCGGTCGACTCCGAGCCAGCCGGCCCAGCCATCGCCGATACCTGGGGCGGCTCCGGCGGGGTTGTCCGTTGATCATCCGATTCCGCCGTACGGGTCATGGATCGGCTACAATTAGCGACCGTCCGGTCCGGAATGCGATCCTCATCAATCGGCCCATCGATCTCATGATCAACGCTCGAACGATCCCCGGCATCCCGTGTCCCCGAACCGTCGCCCCGCTGACGCGCCGAGGGTTCACGATCGTCGAGCTCCTCACGTCGCTCCTCGCGATCGTGGTGCTGATCGGCCTCGTGATTCATGCGTCGTCCTCGGTGCGTCGCGGCGCCGATCGTGCCAGCGAGATGGCGTCGGCCCGATCGCTCGGCGTCGCGTGGTCGAGTTACGCCATGGATCATCGAGGGACGATTCTCCCCGGATATGGATCCGGCTTCCGGGCGCGGGATGCCGCCGGCGAATTCATCGACACCAGCACCGCGGAGGTCGCCGCCCAGCGATGGCCGCTGCGGCTCGCTCCGTATCTCGGCCACGACTTCGCGGCGCTCTACAGCGGTCCGGCCCGAAGCGATCTCTCCGAACTCACTTCCGGCCCGACCGCGGATCTCCTCTACCGGGTCAGCGTCCGTCCGTCCTTCGGGTTGAACAGCGTCTTCATCGGTGGCGATCAGAATTACGGTGGTTTCAGCGACATCATGCGGCAGACCTTCGGCGAGTTCTACGCCCGTGGTCTCTCGTCCGTCCGCCGTCCCGATCGACTCGTGGTGTTTTCAACGAGTCACGCTTCGGATCCCTCCCTCTTCTCAGGCGTGCAGGAGGGTTTCTTCCGGGTGCTTCCGCCTGCGTGGACGTCACCGATCTGGTTGGACGACTACGACGAGGATGATCCGGACGGCCATGGATTCGTGAGCGCCCGGCATCTGGTGGGAGATCAACCGGTCGCGATCACGACGACGGTCGATGGTGCGGTCGCGACTCGGTCCATCGATGAGCTCCGCGATCTCCGGCGGTGGTCCAACCTCGCCGACTCCGCGGACTGGACGATGCAGCCGATCGTTCCCTGAGCCCGTCCGACGCGTCCGACGCGATCACGAGGAATCTGAGACAGTGCCCGTACACGGCCGGATTTTCCGGTCGGTGCTTTCGAGACTCCGGAGCTCCCCATGCGACTCTTGCTGGTGGCGGCGGTGTTTGCGGTTGGATTCCTGCAACCGGTTCAGGCGGGCTTGAACGCCACGACCGCCAAGGCGGTCGGGAACCGATTCCAGGCGGGATGGGTGAACGGGTCGGTCAACGTCCTCATCCTGACGACCATCCTGCTCGTCATCAGTCTCCGAACCGGTTCGGGTCTGCCCGGGATCGCGGCGCTTCGTACGGTTCCCTGGTGGGCCTACCTCGCCGGGATCATCGGCGCGTCGGTCGTCGTGGTCCATCTCACGGCCGCACCGCAGCTCGGCGCAGGTCTGCTGGTCGCGATCTTCGTGGGCGGCATGATCGTGGGGAGTCTGGCGTGTGACTTCTGGGGCTTTCCCGGGTACGCGGCGATCCGGATCGAGGGCATTCGTCTGCTCGGGCTCGGATTGGTGGCGGTCGGCGTCCTGCTGGTCGCCCGGCCCTGGGCGACCTGACCACCGGACACGTCAACCTTCGTCGTCGCGGAGCTTCGCCAGCACCGTGAGGTCCTCGAGGGTGGTGGTGTCCTGCTCGGAATCCCGGCCTGCGGCGATGTCGCGGAGAAGCCGTCGCATGATCTTGCCGCTTCGGGTTTTCGGAAGCGCGTTGGTGAATCGGATCATGTCGGGCTTCGCGATCGCGCCGATCTCATGACCGGTATGGGCTCTCAGCGTCGACTTCAGCTCGTCGCCGGCCTCCACGCCGGAGGCGAGCGTGACGAAGGCGGCGATGCCGGTGCCCTTGATCTCGTGCGGGAATCCGACCACTGCGGCTTCCACCACGTCGGGGTGGGAGACGAGTGCGCTTTCGACCTCCATCGTTCCGAGTCGATGGCCGGAGACGTTGATGACGTCGTCGATGCGACCCATGATCCAGAAGTAGCCGCGCTCGTCCCGGTTCGCCGCGTCACCGGCGGTGTACATCCCCTCGACCCGTGACCAGTAGGTCTCGAGGTATCGATCACGATCGCCGTGGATGCCGCGAAGCATGCTCGGCCAGGGCTTGCGGATCACCAGCAGGCCGCCCTGACCGTGGGGAAGCTCGTTGCCCTGTTCGTCGACGATCGCCGCATCGATTCCGAGGGCGGGCAGGGTGCAGGACCCCGGCACGGTCGGTGTGGCGGCGGGTTGGGGTGTGATCATGTGGCCACCGGTTTCGGTCTGCCACCAGGTGTCCACGATCGGGCAGCGTTCGCCGCCGATCACCTCGTGGTACCAGATCCACGCCTCGGGATTGATCGGCTCGCCGACGGTGCCCAGCACCTTGAGGCTCGAGAGATCGTGCTTCTCCGGATGTCCATCGCCCCATTTCATGAAGGCCCGGATCGCGGTGGGGGCGGTGTAGAAATGGGTGACCCGATGACGCTCCACGATGTCCCAGAACCGGGCTTCGTCGGGCGCGTTCGGCGCACCCTCGTACATCAGGCAGGGAACGCGATTCGGAAGGATTCCGTAGAGGATGTAGGAGTGCCCGGTGATCCAACCCACATCGGCGGTGCACCAGTAGACGTGGTCGCGGCCCGGTCGGAGGTTGAAGGTGTTCTTCGCGGTGAGCGCGGCATGCACGAGGTATCCGGCGGTGGTGTGCACGATCCCCTTGGGCTTTCCCGTGGATCCCGAGGTGTAGAGGAGGAACAGAAGATCCTCCGCCGCCATCTCCTCGCAGGGGCAGTCCTCGGACTGCGTCGAAACGAGCGTGGTCCAGTCGTGATCCCGCCCCTCGGTCAGTTCGACGGCGTTGCCGCATCGTTCGAGCATGACCACGTGCTTGACGCCGGGAAGGCCGGCGCAGGCCTCGTCGACATTGGCCTTCAGCGGAACCACGCTTCCGCGGCGCCACCCGCCGTCACAGGTCAGGATCACCTTGCTGTCCGCATCGTTCACCCGATCCACGATCGCACTGGCGCTGAAGCCGCCGAAGATCACGGAGTGNGCCGCNCCGATCCGGGCGCAGGCCAGCATCGCGATCGCGACTTCGGGCACCATGCCCATGTAGATCGTCACGATGTCGCCCCTGCCCACGCCGAGCGCCTTCAACGCATTGCCGAGTTTCGCGGTCTCGCGCTGGAGATCCCGATAGGAGAGCCGGAGGATCTCCGGCCCGTCCGGGCCGACTGGCTCGCCTTCCCAGATGATGGCGACGTCGTCTCCATGGCCTTCGTCGACGTGACGATCCACGCAGTTGTCGCACAGGTTCAGGGTTCCGTCTGAGAACCAACGGGCGTCGGGGCAGTTCCACTCCAACACCTTGGTGAAGGGCTTCATCCAACGGTATTCCCGGGCGGCTTCGCCCCAGAACGCCTCGGGATCGTCGATGGAACGGCGGTACTTCGACTCATAGTCGGCCATCGACGCGATCCAGGCGCCGCCGACGGATTCCGCGAAGCCCGCGGGGGGTGGGAAGACCCGGTCTTCGCGAAGTACGGATTCGATGCCGGTGTTGTCGTTCATGGGGGCGATCTCCGTGAATCCGGATCCTGAAGGCGTCTTGATGATGGCGACCTTACCCGGGTGCGGGCAGTCCATCACGCCTGATGCTACCTTCGTCGCCGTCCCTGCCAAGTGCCGCCACGATCCCGAGGGAGATCATGTCCAACGACGCCCCCGAACCCATCGACATCGATCGCATCATCATGGAGATCCGCCGGCTTCCGGTGGCCGACCGCGCGGATGGGATCCGTGAGCGGTGCGGCGGTGATTTCGGTCTCGAGCTCCGGGTCCGCGCCGGGCTCGAGTCGGATGAGCCGGAGACCATCGACGACCCCGGAGATGGTTCCAGCGAGGCGACGGTGGGCGAGGAGATGATCCTCGAGGAGATGATCCTCGAGGAGATGCCGGAGGAAGAGGCCGCCGAGGAGGTTGGAACCGAGGATTTCGATCCCGACCAGACGATCGAACTGGAGGTTCCGAAGGCGACGGAGGATTCGCAACTCGCGGCGACGATCGATGTGGAGGCGGGTGTCGATTCCAGTGAAGCGGACGGGCATTTCGGCGCCACCATCGATCTCGACGATGCCGAGCCGGGCGGAGGCTCATCCGGATCGAAGGCCGACCCCGGCCGGCGGGAGGAACCTTCGGGGGGCCGGGCCGCCTTCACCCGCATGCCGGAACGGATCGCCGACTTCAGGGTGATCAAGCTTCTCGGTTCGGGCGGCATGGGTTCGGTGTACCTCGGTCGTCAGCGACACCCCGACCGGGAAGCGGCGGTGAAGGTCATGAAGCTCGGGCTTGCGACGCCCGCGGCCCTGCAGCGATTCGAATTCGAGGTTGAGACGCTCGCGCGACTGAATCACCCGGGGATCGCCGAACTGTACGAGGCCGGCATCTACGAGAACGAGACGGGCGAGGTCCCGTACGTCGCGATGGAATACGTGACGGGTGCCCGCCCGATCACGAACTACGCCCGCGACGTGGGGCTGGATCTCCGCGGTCGGCTCGAGCTCTTCCGAAGCGCGTGCGACGCGGTGGCGTTCGGTCATGCCCGGGGGGTCATCCACCGTGACCTGAAGCCACCGAACATCCTCGCCGACGACGACGGCAATCCGAAGGTCATCGATTTCGGCGTCGCGAGGGCGGTGGAGGGAGGGCAGGACGATAGCCGCAGGGAGATCGTTGGAACGCTCCAGTACATGTCACCGGAACAGATCGCGGGTTCGGAGAACATCGACACCTCGACCGACGTCTACGCGCTCGGACTGATCCTCTACGAACTGCTTTCAGGCCAGCAGGCGTACGAGGTCCGCGCGACGACGCTCGCGGAGGCGACCACGGTCATCTCGGANATCGAGGTTCCGGAGCTCTCCAGGGTCGCGATCGAATGCAAGGGCGACCTCGAGACGATCTGTGCGAAGGCGATCGAGAAGGACCCCGCGCGTCGCTATCGATCCGCGAGCGATCTGGGCGACGACATCCAGCGCTACCTCGACGACGAGCCGGTGACGGCCCGGCCACCGTCGACCTGGGAGACGCTCCAACGGCTCGCGAGGAAACACAAGCCGGTGGTCGCGATGATCGCGACCACCCTGCTGGTGATCGTCGTCTCGCTCGTCGCGGTGTCCGTGTTCGCGGTGAAGGCCGAGAATGCGCGGGTGGCCGCGGTCGAGGCGGAGGGCGAGACCCGGACGGCGCTCCGCGAAGTCGAGCGGCAGCAGGAGCGCACCGAGAACTCGCTTCAGCTCTTCCTCTACACCATCGGTGAGTTGGAGCCGGCGAAGGTCGGTGACTTCATGGTGGATCGGATGGTCGACCGGCTCGACGCATCGATGGGTCGGGCGGGGATCGACGAGGACGCCATCATCGACGCGATCGACGCGATGCGGGCCTCGGCGAGATCGTTCAACCCGGCGGATGTCGCGACCGATCTGCTCATCGCCCACATCGTCGAGCCGACGCAGCGTGCGCTGCCCGTGATCGGCGACGATCCCAAGACGATGGCGTACCTGCAGGAGTTCGTCGGCCAGACGTTCGGCAACCTCGGACGGCTCGCGGAAGCCGAGCAGGCCTATGCGGTCGCGGTGGAGCTCTGGACGTCCATCGAGCCGCCGGAGGCGACCAATCGGCGTCGAGCCAAGGCGAACTTCGCCGAGATCCTGCTCCAGCTGTCCCGAACCGACGAGGCCATGGAACTCCTCGGCGAGTTGGTGGACGTGGGGCGGGGGCCGGAGGGCGGGCTCGACGAACAGTCGCTCCAGGCCCAGAACTCGCTCGCAGCCGCGTTGGTGTCGGAGGATCGCTACGAGGAGGCTTCCAAGGCGTTCAAGGAGGCGCTCGAGGGATTCCGGGCGCTTGCCGCGGACGGGTCCGACGTCGCGGCGGACCGAGCGGAGACGATCGAGACGAATCTGGGCGCGGTGCTCGTGCTCCAGGGGGAGCTCGAGGAGGCCCGCCCCTTGCTCGAGTCCACGATCGAAGGAATGCGTGCGAGGCCCGATGCGGCGGAGAACCTCGACCAGGTCCTGGTGAATCTCGGGCGGCTCGAGTTCGCGAGCGGCGATTTCCCGGCCGCGCTCGAGGCGTTCGAGGAGGCGACGACGGTCGCACGTCGGCGGTTCGGACGCGAGCACGTCCGATCCGCGGCGGCGGGGCACGAGCTGGCGCAGCTGAACTTCCAGCTCGGTCGNNACGCCGAGGCGATCCCGCTCCTCGAGGAGGTCGTCTCGACCCGACGACGTCTGCTCGGGCCGGCCTCGGCGCCCACCCTGCAGACGGGGCTCTATCTGCCCCTGGCGCACCTGAAGACGGGTGATCTTGACGCCGCGATCGCGACCCGGGATCGGGTCGATTCCGACTTTCTCGCCGCCGGCGACGAAATCGGACCGAATCGCCTCCAGATGCTCTACTTCTTCATGCAGTTCGCGAACGACCTCGGGACGGTCGCGGGTGAGCGGGAGGCGACCTTCGCCCTCGAGCGTCTGCACGACTCCTGCATCGCCGCGCCGCCGGAGATCTCCGGCGGGCCGATCTGCAGCGACGTCATGCGGTTCCTGCCGCTCTTCTACGACGCCATGATCGAGTCCGAACCGGAGGCCGACTGGGCGTCGCGTCGTTCCGAACGCTTCGGTTCCTGATTCGAGCGCCCGTCAGGCGACGCCCGACGCGATCGCGTGTGCCGCTGCGGCGTCGGCCGCCTCGGTGATCCGACTCGGATCCTTGCCGCCCGCCTGAGCGCTGTCGGGGCGTCCGCCACCACCACCGCCGCAGGCCTGCGCCGCCGCCTTGACCCAGGCGCCGGCCTTGAGTCCGACCGCGATGAGCGGCTCGGGGACCTTCGCCACGATCACCACCTTGCCGGCCTCCTCGTCGGCGGACAGCAGCAACACCGCGGAATCCGGTCGGGCGGATCGGATCGCATCCATGGCGGCCAGCAACGCATCCTTGTCCGCGCCCTCGAGCTCCGCGACGATGGCGGCTCCCTCCTCGGCCTCCGCGATGCGGCGGGCCTCCTCGACCACGGTGCCACGGTTCTCGGCCGCGGCGGCCTTTCGAGCGGTCTTCGCGCGTGTCCGCAGGGCTTCGATGCGACCGCCCAGTCCGTGTCGATCCACCACGGAGATGTTCGCGGCGTCGTGATCGCGAACGAGGTCGTCGAGGCCGTCCGTCGTCTCGCCTGATTCGATGGCGTCGAGACGGCTCGCGATTCCGGCGGCCGTTCGGCGGGCTTCGACCGCGGCGTCTCCGGCGAGGGCCGTCACGCGTCGGATGCCCGCCGCGAGGCCCTGCTCCGAGACGAGCACGAAGTCCTTCGCGTCGCGGGTGTTCGAGAGGTGCGTGCCGCCACAGAACTCGACCGATCGACCGAGCCATCGTGCCTCGTCCGGCGACTCGAGCAGGTCGACCACCGCCGGCCCCACCGAGACCATCCGGACCGGATCGGGGTAGCGTTCTCCGAAGACGGCGCGGACCGAGTTCACCCGTTGAGCCAGGTCGAGCGGGGCCTCGCCCACGTGGACGTCGAGTTCCTCGGTGATCGCCTCGCCGACCCGACGTTCGATCGTCGCGAGCGCTTCTGGATCGAGTGGACCGGTCGCCGCGTAGTCGAATCGGAGTCGGTCGGGGGCGACGAGGGAACCGCGCTGGTCGCTGTCGGGGCCCGCGACCTCCCGGAGCGCCAGGTTGAGCAGATGGGTCGTGGTGTGATGGGCCCGGATGCCTTCGCGACGGTTGACGTCGATCGCCACTTCGCACTCGTCGCCCGCGGCGATCGAGCCGTGGGTCACCCGGCCCACGTGCAGGACGTGATCGCCGACCCGGCGGGCGTCCTCGATCTCCACCACGCCGGCATGGTCGTGCCCCGCGCTGCTGCCTCGGCTCACGTGGATCTCGCCTCGGTCGCCGATCTGACCGCCCTGTTCACCGTAGAAGCAGGTTCGATCGAGAATCACCGCGATTCGCTGGCCGACCTCCGCGTGTTCGGTGAGATGGCGTCCGTCCCAGATCGCCTTGATGATGCCGGTGATGGCGTGCCCCTGATGTTTCGCGTCGTCGTCGGTGGCCCGTACCTTCAGGAACTCGAGCTTTCCGAGGACGTCGGGCGGCATCGTGATCACGGTGTCGGCGACCTCGCCGCCGCCACGACTTCGCGCGCGGGCCTCCTCCATGAGGGCTTCGTACGCGTCGACGTCGACCCGCATGCCGCGTTCCTCGGCCATCACCGACGTGAGATCGATCGGGAAGCCGTAGGTGTCGTGGAGCTTGAAGGCGTCGAGGCCGGTGACCATGCCGTCCTCGGCGCGGCCGGCCGCCTCCGAAAACAGCTGAAGCCCGCGATCGAGGGTGCGACGGAACGTCACCTCCTCCTGCTTGATCGTCTCCTGCACCTTCGGCATGCGGGTCTTCATTTCGGGGAAGACCTCGCCGAGGCTTTCGACGACCGCGGGGACGATCGCATCGAGGAAGGGGCGTTCGATGCCGAGGGTCTGTCGGCCGTGTCGGACCGCGCGGCGGAGGATCCGGCGCAGAACGTAGCCCCGGCCGTCGGCGCCGGGCGTCGCGCCGTCGGAAAGCGCGGCGACGAGGCATCGCGCGTGATCGGCGATCACGCGGTACGCCATGTCGATGGGATCCTCGAGATCACCGCCGTAGGGGCGGGCCCCGCTCACGTCGGCGATGCGCTGGAAGATCCCCGTGAAGAGATCGGTGTCGTAGTTGCTTCGGTGATCCTGAAGCACGGAGACGATGCGTTCGAAGCCCATGCCGGTGTCGACGTGACGTGCCGGAAGCTGCTTCAGGGCGCCGCCGGCCTCCCGATTGAACTGGATGAAGACGAGGTTCCAGACCTCGAGCACGTCGGGGTCGTCCTGATTCACGAGCGACGCGGCGTTCCGTCCGCCGATTCGATCGACGTGGAGTTCCGAACACGGCCCACAGGGGCCGGTTTCGCCCATCTCCCAGAAGTTGTCCTTCGCGTTGCCGGGGATCACCTGGTCCGCGGGCAGGTGGCGAAGCCAGAGATCACGCGATTCGTGATCGGGCTCGAGCCCCTGGGCGGGGTCACCCTCGAACCAGGTCGCGTAGAGCCGGCTCGGATCGATCTCGAACACCTCGGTGAGCAGCGTCCACGCCCATTCGATCGCTTCCGCCTTGAAGTAGTCGCCGAAGGACCAGTTGCCGAGCATTTCGAAGAAGGTGTGGTGGTAGGTGTCCCGGCCGACGTCCTCCAGATCGTTGTGCTTGCCACCGGCTCGGATGCACTTCTGGGTATCCACGGCCCGGGTGTAGGCACGGGTGCCCTGTCCGAGGAACACGTCCTTGAACTGGTTCATCCCCGCGTTGGTGAAGAGCAGCGTCGGGTCCTCGTGCGGGACGACGGGGCTCGAGGGAACCACTTCGTGTCCGAGACGACTGTTGAAGTACTCGAGGAAGCGGTGGCGGATCTCGGCGGCGGTCGGCGCGGACATGTGGTCTTCCGGAGGCGGTGGGGATGAGCGGAGGAGGCACAGTATGCCTTCTCGGCCCGCGGACTTCACGCCTCGCCGGGTCCCGGGGAACGGGACCTGCTACCGTTCGCTCGCTCGGGTCGATCGACGCGCGGATGACGTCGTCCGGAGGGTCGGGACCAATCAGAGGAAGCACGATGTCGAATCGACGCCCCTATGTCGGCGGGAATTGGAAGATGCACGGCGAGCTCGCCGGCGCGGTCGAGCTGACCGAAAACGTGGCGGCAGCGATCGGCGAGGCCGTGGAAGCGGTCGATGTGACGCTTTTTCCCCCGTTTCCGTACCTGCAGGCGGTGGGACATGCGCTGCGACAGGCTGGGATCGGGCTGGGCGGGCAGGACTGCTCGCCGCACCTGGAAGGCGCCCACACCGGCCAGACCAGCCCCGCGATGATCGCCGATCTGGGCGGATCCGCGGCCCTGATCGGCCATTCCGAGCGTCGAAACGAGCTCGGAGAGCCTGACGCCCTGATCGCCGCCAAGACCCGGGCCGCCATTGCCGCGGAGCTCCAGCCGGTGGTCTGCGTGGGAGAGACGATGGGCGAACGAGAGGCGGGAAACGCCCTTCAGGTGGTCGAGAGGCAGGTTCGAGCGGCCCTGGAAGGACTCACCGCTGCTCAGGTGGGAACCGCGGTCCTCGCCTACGAGCCGGTCTGGGCCATCGGTACCGGGATCACCGCGACCCCCGACGACGCCCAGTCCGCCCATTCGATGATCCGATCCCTGCTCGGGGAACTGTATGATGCTGGACTCGCCGATTCAGTTCGAATCATCTACGGCGGATCGGTGAAGGCCGCGAATGCCGCGGAACTCTTCTCGGCCCCCGACGTGGATGGGGGCCTGATCGGTGGAGCGAGCCTCAAGGTGGACGAGTTCGCCTCGATCTGCCGGGCCGCCGTCTCGGCCTGAGTCGCAACGCCGCGGCTCGATTCGCACCTCGAC
>NYSY01000059.1 GCA_002683215.1 Planctomycetaceae bacterium | reverse complement strand
CTCGAGATCGCGATGCACTGCGACGCGCTCGTGGGAACCGTGGTCGGCACCGATGAGAAGCCCTGGCGGATCGGGCTTCCCGAAGCCGGGCTCGGACTCTGCCCCGGCTGGGGTGGTACCCAGATGCTGCCCGCCCGGATCGACCCGTCGGTGGCGATTCAATCGACCGCCACGGGCCGGACGTTCAAGTCGACGGAGGCCCCCGAAGGCCTCCTCGACCTGATGGTGCCCGCCCGGGATCTTCGAACCGCCGCCTACACCTGGATCCGGGAGCACGGTGGCGCCGAGCAGGACCGGATCGCCCATGCCGCCCCCCGGTCGATCAACGCTTCCAATCGCGATTCGATCGCCGGTGGACTCGAGTCCTCGATCGCCGCGATCGAGGCCGACGACGCCGCTGGCGCCGTCTTCGAGGCGATTCGCGTCGGACTCGCCGACGGTTGGAATCAGGCGCTCGCCGCCGAACGACGGCTGCTGACCGGACTCCGACACACCGAGACCGCCCGAACGCGGCTCGAGGCCTTCCTCTCGAAGGCTTGAGCCGATCTCTTCGGGAATCCCGCCACGGAATCGGCGGTGCTTCCCTTCGACCTCACGCCTCGGCGACGTCCATCCGGACCCACCGACGCCCAAGCCCGACCTGGAGTGAACACGATGGCCTCCCCCGACCTCGCCAAGGACCTCAAGAACGTCTCCGAACGCGATCGAAAGCAGATCGAACANGCCCAGGAGATGTTCGGCGCCGATCCCGAGATGATGGGATTCGTCAAGAACATGTTCTGGGGCAACTTCCGGGAGAATCTGGTCTTCCCGTACCCCGAGGTGTCGGCGGACGAGACCGCGAAGTGCGACCAGTTGCTCGCGGCCCTCGACGAATACATGAAGAACGAGCATCCCGCGATCGAGATCGACCGGGAACAGGAGATCCCCGAATGGGCGATCAACCGGCTCTTCGAGATCGGCGTCCTCGGAATGACGATCCCCGCCGAGTTCGGCGGGCTCGGGCTCGGGATCACCAGCTACAACCGGGTCCTCGAACGCATCGGAAGATCCTGCGGATCGACCGCGGTCCTGGTGTCCGCCCACCAGTCGATCGGCTGCAAGGCGCTGATGCTCTTCGGCAACGATGAACAGAAGGCCCGATTCCTTCCGCGAATGGCGACGGACACCCTGAGCGCCTTCTGCCTCTCCGAACCGAACGTCGGATGCGACGCGGGCGGACAGGAGACCCGCTGCGAACTGAGCGAGGACGGCACCCACTACATCCTCAACGGNGAGAAGAAGTGGGCGACCTCCGGCGCGCTCTCCGGNCTCTTCACGGTGATGGCGAAGCACCGGATCGTCGATCCGAAGACCGGTGACACCAAGGACAAGGTGACCGCGCTGATCTGCACCCCGGACATGGACGGCGTCGACATCTACAGTCGCAACCGCTCCAAGTGCGGCATCCGGGGCACCTGGCAGGCGCGGGTGCGGCTCAAGGACGTGAAGGTCCCGGTCGAGAACCTCCTGCACNAGGAGGGGCGCGGATTGAACGTGGCGCTGACCTGCCTCAACTACGGNCGCTGCACGCTCTCCGCCGGCATGGTGGGAGCCGCCCGGTTCAGCCTCGAGCAAGGGGCGAAGTGGGCGAAGTACCGACACCAGTTCGACCGTTCGCTCGGTGACTTCGAACTCGTGCAGCGGAAGCTCGCCGACATGGCGGCGTGGGTCTACGCGATGGACTCCATGCTCTACATGACCACCGGATTCCTCGACCGCCACGACGAGGACATCATGCTGGAGACCGCGATGTGCAAGGTCTTCTGCTCCGAGTGGGGATATCGCACCGTGAACGACTGCCTGCAGATCATGGGCGGCGAGTCGTACATGACCGAGAACCGCGTCGAACGCATGTGGCGGGACAGTCGGATCAACACCATCGTCGAGGGTGCCAACGAGGTGATGCACTCGTTCGTCTTCGCCTACGGATCGAAGCAGCTGGGCGAGTGGATGCTCTCGGTCAAGAACAACCCGACCCGCAACGTCGGCGCAGGCATCCGAATCGCTTCGCAGCTCTTCCTCGGGATCCGGCCCGCGGCCCCGCGGGCCGCGAAGGCCCACGACCGGATCATCCACCTCGTGGAGGAGTGCATGCTCCGGATCCGGGAGTTCAGCCACCAGGTGAAGATGATGTTCAAGGAGCACGAGGAGTCCCTGATCACGAACCAGTTCGTTCAGGAACGACTCTCGCTCGGCGTCCTCTGGATCCACGCGATGCTCTGCTCGCTCTCCAAGTGCGACTCCAACCTGAGGAAGGGCCTCGACGGCGCCGCGCTCGAGCACGAGATGAAGATCATCGAGCATCTCTGTGCACACGGAAACGCCGAGTTCACCGAGGCGATGCGAAGCCTCCGGACCAACGACGATGCCACCACCCGTCGCGCGGGCCTCAGCGTGCTCGCGTGGATCGACCAGTACCCCACCGAAGACTACGTGACTCCGGAGACCAGTCCGGTCGCGGACGCCCGAGGACGGGACGGACANGGATTCCACGCCGATCAGAACCAGATCCAACAGTTCGGCGAAGGTTCCGTCTTCAAGGGCGAGAAGGTCTGAGCAACGAATTCACGGTCGATCGGACCGTCAGGAGATCAAGCGCGATGAAGCTTCTTCAGAACATGACCGTCATGGGCCACGAACGNGTGGCCTTCCACCAGGATCCCGAGAGCGGACTCCGTGCCGTGATCGCCNTTCATGACACCACCCTCGGCAACGCCCTCGGTGGAACCCGTCGCTGGTGCTACGCGAGCGAGGCGGACGGCATCATGGATGTCCTCCGACTTTCGGAGGGCATGACCTACAAGGCCGCGGCCGCGGACCTCGCGATGGGCGGGGCGAAGAGCGTGATCCTGCTCGACACGCCGGGGCAGGAGCCGACGGAGGCCCAGGCCCGCGCGATGGGCCGCTTCGTCGAGACGATGCAGGGCGCCTACATCGCGGCCGANGACGTCGGNGTCAGCCCGCAGTTCTGCGCGTGGATGCGTGACGAGACCGCCCACGTCATGGGCGACGAGGACAACGGCGGCGATCCGTCGCCCTTCACCAGCCTCGGCTGTTTCAACTCGATGAAGGCATGCCTCGCCTTCGCCGGCCGCCCGATCGACTTCCATGGCGTGACGGTCGGCATCCAGGGACTCGGGGCGACCGGTTTCAAACTGGCCCGCTTCGTCCGCGAGGCGGGCGGTGAAGTCGTGGCCACCGACGTCAATCCGCATGCGATTCGACAGGCGCAGGACGAACTCGGCGTCCGGGTGCTCGGCGACGATGAGGATCTCTTCACCCTGCCCGAAATCGACATTCTCGCGCCCTGCGCCCTCGGCGCGGTGCTCCACGAAACGAACATCGCGACGCTGTCCGCCCCGATCGTCTGCGGGACGGCGAACAACATTCTCGCGGAACCCGTTTCCGACGGACAGCTCCTCAAGGATCGAGGAATCGTCTATGCACCCGACTTCGTCTCGAACGCCGGAGGGGTCATCCGGCTTGCCGGCCTGTATCTCGGCCTGACCGAGGCACANGTCGACGAGAAGGTCGATCGAATCGAGGAAACGACCCTCGAGATCCTCCAGCGGACCGCGAGCCACGCGAGCGCCTATGACGCGGCCGTCGCGTACGCCCGCGAGCGGATCGACGCGGGAAGGTCGACGACGACCGCCTGAAGGTCGCGACCGTTCGAACCGACGACGACACGGCCCCCGTCCCCGACGGGGGCCGTGTCGCGTCGGAATCGGTCATCCGCCGCCCCGGATCGACGGGCGTTCCAAGCCGCAGACCAGCCGGGCAAGAACGCCCACCGCCTTGAATTCGAGTCCGANGACCGCTTGACGCAGCAGNTCCTTCGCCGCCGACATTCTCGCCCCCGCGTGCCATCGTTCGCGNGCCGCGNGCCGTCCGGCGGATCGTGATCGCNTGCGAAATCCGCGGGCGATNCTCCCNAGGGACCGGGANGCGAACCAGTCGGCGAGCANCAGGTCCGNCCGCACCCGACACGACCATGACNGCGCACGGTCGGCCGAGATGCTGGNAGCGTGGATTCGATAGTCGCCACCACACCAGTCGACCCGCCTCGACGCCTCGACGAGGTGGNACAGCCGTATGAANACNTCGTAGTCCTGATTGCTCGGGAGTTCGGGACGGAACAAGCCGCCGTTCCGCTCCAGAACATCGAGGNCCGCGATTCGAAACACCGAGAAGCTCGGAAGNACGNCGCCGGTGTTCGCGAGATACCAGTNGAGTTCGAGCTGCGTCGAAACGNTCCGGTCGGTGGACTGGATCTCCCCGACNTCCCGCGGANACGCATCATTCCAGTTTCGAAACGANGAACACGCGAACATCGCCTCCGGATGAGAACCCAGCGTCTCGTCCATGANCGCGAGGAANTCCNGAGCCGGAATGTCGTCGTNNTCNAGAAACCAGATGGCCTCGATGTCCGGTCGAGCGCGCATCGATGCAGCNCCCACGTTCCGCGGCGTGCAGGGGGCACCGGTGTTCTCGGGAAGCACCATCACCTCGCAGTCCAGGCGATGATCGACGATGACCTTCTCGAGATCGGGATCCGGTCCGTCGACCACGACGACGACCGATATCGGTGGAAGGGTCTGGTCCGCGACCGCGTCAAGCGTCGAAGGGATGGTGCTCGAGGNCTGAAACGCGGGAATCACAATCCCGAATCGAATTGGTCTGGATCGAGACATGGCGNGTTAAATCATACGGATCGNATCGACGATTCCANGGNNATTGATCGAAATNGGGTGATTTCGATTCCNTGCCCGAGCGGATGCGTCGCCGNGNCTTCAAGCACCACTTCCGTCNTCCTCCGCCATCGCACGCCCGATCGCCGCCGGCTGATTCGTGGTGATCGAGTCCACACCGAGATCGACCATCACGCGCGCGACCTCGGGATCGTNCACGGTCCANACGTGCAACTCCAGTCCCGCATCCCGAACGGACGACACGAAGAACTCGTCGATCACGTCGAGCGTCGCCTGGACGTCGACGCCATCTGCACGGATCCGCGTCGCCGTCTCGATCAGCGCGTCGAGGTCCGGCGACCAACGATCGCCCTTCCGCTTGAAACCCGTCACCCAGAGCGCTCGCCAGTCGGGCCGATGTAACTTCATCGCCTCGATCACGCCGGCGTCGAACGAGATCACCGTGATCATGTCGACGTGGATCCCCGATCGATCGACCGTCTCGATCAGCGCGGGAACGATGCCCGGCGAGTCCTTCACCTCGATGAACACGCCACGTTCCTCCGGAATCGCCTCGAGGATCGCCTCGAGCGACGGCACCCGCTCGCCCACGAAGTCACCATCCCGCCATCGACCCCATGATCCCGCATCGAGTCGCTGCAGGTCATGGAAGTCGATCTCGTCCACGCGTCTCGGGTCGCCGGTCGTCCTCGACAGGTCGGCATCGTGCATGGCGACGATCACGCCGTCCCGGGTGCGTCGAAAATCACCCTCGACGGCATCCGCCTTCCGATCGAATCCCATCGTGAAGGCGGCCATCGTGTTCTCGGGTGCGTGCCCCGACGCCCCGCGGTGGGCGACGACGAGGGGTCGAGAGGTCGGACTCGCCTTTTCGTTCTGTTTCCACATGCATCCAGCCGGAACGGTCATGAAGATCGGGAGGAGCAGGAACATCCGATTGATCATGAGTCGTCTCCTGGTCGATCGGACGCAACCGTACCCGCATCGGCGTGTGACGTTCGGCGGTGTGCTAGCCTTCGATCATGAGCCGCATCGATTATCGACTTCCGTACCCCTCGCAGCGCGAACCCGTGACGGCGAGCAACATCGTCGCGACGAGCGTCCCGGTCGCGGCGGCGGCGGGGCTGGACATCCTGCGACGCGGCGGTACCGCGGCGGACGCCGCCATCGCGACCGCCGCGTGCATGACCGTGGTCGAACCCACGACCAACGGGCTCGGCGGGGACGCCTTCGCCCTGGTCCACGATGGCAAGGACGCGTCCCGGGGCTTTCCCGTCACCGGCTTCAACGGCTCCGGTCGGAGCCCGGCGGGCCTCGACGTCAAGGCGTTCGAAGGTGAAAGACGGATCCCGAGGATCGGCTGGAAGCCGGTCACGGTGCCGGGTGGCGTCGCGATGTGGGTCGATCTCTGGCGGGCGCACGGCCGACTCCCGTTCGCCGATCTCATGGCGCCCGCGATCGACTACGCCGAGAACGGGTATCTCGTTGCGCCGCAGACCGCCGGTCTCTGGGGCCGCGCCGCCCGTGGGTACGCGGCTCGTGAAGACTGGAAGGACGCCTTCCTGTTCGACGGTGAAGCCCCGAAGGCCGGGCAGCTGGTCCGGCTGCCGGGGCACGCCCGTACCCTGCGGGCGATCGCCGAGAGCGAAGGCGAGGCGTTCTACCGGGGCCAGATCGCGGAGGCGATCGAGCGATCGGCTCGGTCGGAAGGTGGATTCATGCGGGCGAGCGACCTCGCGAACCACGAATCCCTCCGGGTCGACCCGATCGGGATCGACTACCGGGGAACCACCTTGCACGAGATCCCTCCGAACGGGCAGGGAATCGCGGCATTGGTCGCCCTCGGCGTGCTGCGACATTTCGAGATGGAGGACCTCGATCCGGATGGACCCGATGCGCTTCATCTCGAGATCGAGGCGGTGAAGCTGGGCTTCGCCGACGCCCACCGTCACGTGGCCGACCCGCGCTTCATCGACGTTCCACCTTCGGAGCTGCTCGCCGACGACCGGCTCGCGCGGCTGGCCGCAGGCATCGATCGATCGAAAGCCCAGACCTTCGACGCGGGAATTCCGAAACCGGGCGGGACCATCCTGCTCTGCACCGCGGACGGCGAGGGGCGATGCGTCAGCCTCATCCAGAGCAACTACACCGGCTTCGGGTCGGGCGTGGTCATTCCGGATTGGGGAATCGCCATGCAGAATCGAGGCGCCTGCTTCCATCTCGCGGACGGGCATCCGAACCGGATCGCGCCCGACAAGCGTCCCTACCACACCATCATTCCCGCGATGGCGACTCCGACCGATCCGGCGGCCTCACCCGCCGACGGGCTGATGGCTTTCGGCGTCATGGGCGGATTCATGCAGCCCCAGGGGCATCTTCAGGTCCTGAGCCGGGTCCGCGACCATCGCCAGAATCCGCAGGCGGCCCTCGATGCCCCCCGGTTCCAGTGGATGAGCGGCACCAACGTGAGTCTCGAGCCGGGCTTCGATCCGACGGTCCGCGAGATCCTCGCCCAGCGCGGGCACCGGGTGAAACAGGCCGAGCAGCGATCGGTGAGTTTCGGACGCGGCCAGGCGATCCACGCGATCGACGACGGCTGGTGCGCCGGCAGCGATCTTCGCGCCGACGGACAGGCGGTCGGGTTCTGAGACCCTGAAACGATCAATCACGAGCCCCCCGGCCGCCCGAGAACCTTGATTCATCCCCCGTCGGGGCTCCGGGGCCGCTTCCTCGACGATCTGAAGCCCTCGGAACGTCGAACGTGGAGGTCGAGGTTGGTAGAATGGGCGGCATTCCTCGATGGGGGGCGAGGTGTCGCCGGCCCTCCTTCGGAGGGAGGACACCCGGCCTGGAAAATCGACCTCGGGACGTTCCTGAACAGCCTTCCTGACCGGCCGACCGGTCATCTCCGACGCCTCCGCCACCGGGCGAGCCGCCCATCGTCGCCCCGATCCGCCCGACCGCTTCACGGACCCTTCGCTCATGCCGATCACCAATGCACTCACCACCGAGATCAAGCGGATCTCGATCCTCGACGAGCACGGCCAGTTCGACGCCGAACTCGGGAAGGACCTGAT
>NYSY01000058.1 GCA_002683215.1 Planctomycetaceae bacterium | reverse complement strand
AGACTATCGGGTTGATAGGTCGCACGTGTAAGTGCCGAAATGCATTCAGCGAAGCGATACTAACGGTCGAAAATTTGACCGTGCCGACCCTGCCCCCATCCTATGGATCGGGTGACAGGTCGAGCACACAAGGTCACATGGTGGGGCAGTCGGCTTTGGCCGGCGAGTCCCAAGCCAAGGTCACTTGGTCTCGATACGCGACATCTGCACGATTACCGCCTGGCTGGGTGACAGCCCGGTCAGGCGTTTGTCGGTGACCATTAGGACGAGGAAACACCTGTTCCCATCCCGAACACAGAAGTGAAGCTCGTNCTGCCGATGATACTGCTCAGCGGGAAAGTAGGTTATCGCCGACTTTACGGCCCGGTCGAGGGAAACCTTGACCGGGCCGTCCTTGTTTTTGGAATCACCCTCGACTCCAGCCCTTGAGGCTTTGAGTTCCAGGNAGACGCGCAAGGTCCGATTTCATTCGGCGTCGTCATNGCTCGAACTGCATCGGTCACTGTTTTTTCGCGCTCGACGGTCGTGAGCTTCCGGGGGCCGTTGCTCGAACGATCGGGGCAGGTTCGGTTCCGAGTTCCGTCTGGAACGATCTGACGCTTGACGATCATGGCTCGAAGCCGACACTCGGTTTTCCAGTGACGTTCTTGCGGTCGGGTTGATCGGTGTCTCTGGGAATGCGAATGCATCTGGCCGTTTCGATGCTGTTTTGGCGATGTGAACACGGTTTGGGATTGGACAGTCCCCTCGCAGCCAAGGTCCCGTGCTCGGCTTTCATGGTCCTGCTCGTACCTTCCGATTGGGCCAGCGACGGGCCAACCAACTTTCCCTCGTCCAGCAACGCAACGCGCTCGTTGATCCGGTGATCCTGTTTCGAATCTGAACGGAGAGGGCCCGGCCAATCTGCAGCGCTGCGGTGGGCGTCATGATTTCTCAAGCCGGGTGCATCGCCGCCTTCGCCTCCGATCCGTTTGGTTCGATGCAGATCGGCGCAACCAACGACACCTTCGAGAAGACGAGTCCGTTCTCCAATCGCAACCTCGCTTTGTGTGATCTCTGGCTGCGGTTGCAATTCGGCCGGCTGGCCGCACGCATCGGTCACAACAACCTCGNGCGTGCTTGTCGTTTTCCACGTGTGGATGCCGACAACGCCCCATGAATCATCCGATCCAAGCAAGCCATGCAGCATCTATTTGGCGTGTGGGCCAGTCCCTTGCCCGGAATCGGAAGCCCCAACGGGCGTGGCTCAGCGTGGTGATGCTCCTCCAGCTCGTGACGATCGGGCCCGGGCCACTGGTTGTTCAAACGGCGTTTCAGCGAGGAAGCGTGACGGCCAGCTGGCGGCGCGTCGCGCTCGTCGGCAGGTTGGCGTGAGTACGGCGTTTCTCTGGACATTCGTCGGGGTGCCCCTCAGCAGGCGNACTCATTGTCCCCGCTCGCACGGGTGGGGGGCGGATTGGAGTGCTGCTGGACCAGGGATCGAGGTCGCCGCCCAGATCCGGCCTTCGGCAGACGGTCCGTCTCGCCACCGGACGGAGGCTGGCGGTAATCGCATCATTCTGATCCGGACCGATGAGGGGCGATTATCAATGTCCGAACGCACAATTTTGCCCAGCGGGCTGCGACGGGATATCCTTTCGTGGTCGATCGGATCATGGGGGCGGTTGCTGCGTCTCCCGAAATTCCGGACCCCACGTCTTCTACGTGGGAACCCGGCGCGTGGACGAGAAAGCGGGGGTTCATATGCCACAGAACAAGATCTATGTCGGGAACATCGCGTACGCCGCAGAACTCGAGGAGATCCAATCGCTCTTCGAACCGTACGGCACGATCGAGGACATCGCGATGGCGATGGACAAGGAGACCGAGAAGTTCCGTGGCTTCGCGATCGTGATGATGCCGAAGCTGGAAGAGGCCGCGAAGGCGATTGCGGGGGTCGACGGTCATCGGCTCCGAGGTCGGCGGCTGGTCGTCAACATGGCGGTCAAGAAGTCCCAACTCGTCAAGGAAGAAGCGGCGCCGGTCACGGCCGGAACTCGCCCCGGCGGCACCCTTCCCCGTCGCGTCCGGCGCAGCGCGGAGGCCCGGCCTCGTCGCTCGGGACGCAATCCGCGACGGGGCTGAGGGGGCTCGTCACCCGCTGGAATCGACCGTCTGCGATCCACAAGGTCCGGAGCCCGGTTCGGGACGCTCCCGACCGAGATGATGAAGCTTGAACCGATCGCGTCCGGGGTGATGGATTCGCCGATGAACGACGACCCCTTTGCAGCCCTCGATCTCCCCGTCCGATTCGACATCGATCTTGCCGATGTTCGTCGCCGACTGATGCGTGCGACGCGCTCCCTGCATCCGGATCGCGCGTCCTCGCCGGTCGAGGCTTCGGAGAACACCACCAGGCTCGCGGCGATGAACGCCGCGGCGCAATCGCTGGAAGACGATCTCGAACGAGCGGAGTTCGTCCTGAGGCGACATGGTGGCCCATCGCCGTCCGAAGATCGATCGTTGCCCGATGGATTCCTCGAATCGATGCTCGAAGTCCGCATGGAGCTCGCTTCCGCCCACGCGTCGGGGGACGAGGCGGATCGTGCGCGACTCGAGGATTGGGCGCGGTCCGAGTGGAACGATCGGCGTTCCGCCGTGGCCGACCTGCTCGATTGCGAAGAAGACCGAGTTCCTGATCATGCCGCGTTGGTCGCGGTTCGGCTCGAGCTCAACCGCTGGCGTTACGCCCAGCGGATGCTCGAACAGATCGACCCCAACGTGAACGCCCTGGACCTCTGATCCGGTGCCTACGCTCGAATTCACCGACTACGTTCTTCTGGCGATGCTTCTGCCCCTTCTGGTGGCGAGTGGTTTCTTCTCCGCGTCGGAGACGGTCTTCTTCGGGCTGCGAACCGACGATCGAGCCGCCATCCGTCGGCGCGGTGGAATCGTCTCGGTCGCCACGGAAGCGTTGCTGCGCGACCCTCGTCGACTGCTGGTGACGATTCTGCTCGGCAACATGACGATCAACACGCTCTACATGACCGTGACGTCGGTGCTCCTTCTTCGCCACGAGGGCGTCCCGCTCGCCGCCATCATCTTCGGCCTGGGAACACTGCTCGTGGTCATCGTGTTCGGAGAGGTCGCGCCGAAGCTGGCGGGACAGACCCACCGCGTCGGTGCGGCGGCGGTCATCGGACCGCCCCTTGCGGTACTCCACAGGCTTCTGATTCCAATCGGCAGTATCGTCACGGCCGTCGTCATCGAGCCGCTTCAGCGTCTACTCGGCCGCGCTCCCGAGACCGTTCTTGACTCCGACGAGCTTGAAGCGTTGATCGATCTCTCGGCTCGACAGGGCGTCATCGATCGGGGGGAGGAGACGCTTCTCCGGGAGGTCGTGTCCTTTCGCACCCTTCGGGTCCGGGACATCATGACGCCTCGGGTCTCGATGCTCTCGGCCGCGGTGGATGCGCCGCCCACCGAAGTCCGAGCGCTCATCGCGGAGAGTGGACTCCGACGGCTTCCGATCCATGCCGAGAATCTCGATGAGATCGTGGGGATTCTTCCGTGTCGAAGTTTCCTGCTCGATGGCCCGGCTGGTGATTCCGACCCCGGCGGCATGGCCGCGTTGTGTCGGAATCCATCCTTCGTTCCCGAGCTCGCATCGGTGGAACAGCTGCTCGCCCGCTTCCGGGCCGAAGGCTCGACGCTCGCGATCGTGGTGGATGAATTCGGCGGCACCGCCGGGCTCGTCACCATCGAGGACGTTGCGGAGGAGCTGGTCGGCGAGATCGGAACCGTCGACGAGGCGGAGTTCGTCGAGCCGGTGCGGCTCGCGGACGCCCGATGGCGAGTCGGCGGCCTGATGCCGCTTCACGAATGGAAGGCCGTCTTCGGGCCCTCGATCGATGATCGTCGTGTCTCCACGGTGGGGGGCTTGTTCCTGGCCCGCCTCGGCCGACTGGCCCGTCCCGGTGACGAGATCAGACTCGCCAACGTCCGGGTCGTCGCCGAACGCGTGGAATCGGGAAGGGTCGAGTCGGCGATCGTGGATCTCGTGGAGGGTGATGCATGACGGGCCTCGGCCTTTCCATCCTCGTCGCGACGATCGGCGTCGTGGGTAGCGCGATCTTCAGTGGGCTGGAGACCGGGCTTTACGTGGTCGATCGGGTCCGTCTCGCGGTTCGGTCCGGGCGTGACGTTCGAAACGCCGCGGCCCTCGAGGCCGAGATCGAACGGCCCGAGCGACTCCTCTCCGCCCTGCTGATCGCGAACAACGCCGCGAACTTCGCCGGCAGTCTCGGCGTGGCCGCGATCCTGACGACCTTCGTGGTCTCCGACTGGTGGGTCGTCGTCCTGAACACCGTCGTCGTGGTGCCGCTGTTGTTCATCTTCGGGGAGACGATCCCCAAGGACCTCTTCCGGACCCGGGCCGATCAGTGGATGCTCGCCTTCACGCCGGCATTGGTCTGGATCCGCCGCCTGCTCACGATCGTCGGGCTGGTCCCGCTGCTCGGCATCGTCGCGAAGATCGTGCAATCGGTGATCCGCAGTCCGCAGGGGATCGATCCCACGGCCCGTGCCAGGGTCTCTCGGCTGTTCCGGGAGAGCGCCGAAAGCGGGGCGTTGACCGAGGAGCAGCTGGATCTCGCGGATCGGGTGATGTCGCTTCGCCGGCTCACGGTGGCGGGGGAGATGACCCCGTGGCGACAGGTGGTGACCGCCACCGGCCCCGAGATCGAGCGAGACGCGAGCCGGCTCGCGCGGCGAACCCGTCGAAGTCGGCTGCCGGTCCTCGGGGACGACGGGCGTGTGGTCGGAATCGCGTCCGTGCAGGAGCTTCTCCTGGGGAATCGTCCCGCGGACGAGGTGCTGGATCGGGCCGTGATCCGGTTCAGCCCGGAGACTCCCGCGATGACCGCGCTCGAGCTGCTCCGAGTGGATCGTCGGCCGATCGGCATCGTGGAGGCGACGGACGGCAAGCCACTCGGCGTGATCACCCTCAAGGATCTCGTGGAGCCGCTCCTCGGTGATCTTCGGGCCTGGTGATGGCCACCAAGGGCCGTGATTTTGCCGGTGTCCGGGCCGCCGGTGTGGTTGCCGCGTTCGAAATAGCCGGTACACTGTCCGGCCCGGCTCGTCCGGGTGTTCGGGGCTCATAGCTCAGCTGGCTAGAGCGCACCCCTGATAAGGGTGAGGTCGGAGGTTCGAGTCCTCCTGGGCCCATTCGGAAACGCCCCTCGGTCACCACTGGTGACCGGGGGCGTTTTCCTTTTTTCAATCAGCCATCAATCGCCACGCTACTGCGGGTCAGTTTCGAGGTCGCTTGACCCGCGAGAATGCCAGATACCCCTTGGTTTCCACGGGGCCCTTCGGCCTGACCACGCATTTGACATGGTTGATGCGTCGATTGCAGCCGCCCTTTCCCGAGAGTTCGTCCCAACCTTCGGATTCGAGGAAGGCGCGGGATCGCTCGGCGTCCAGCGCACCCATCGTCTGGAGTCGTGAGACCAGGGCTCGAACCTTCTGCGTCGTCGAGTCTGGCGTCCGAGGCAGGGTGTGCAGCTCAAGACCGACTCGATCTGAAACGCCCTCGGGGGTGACGTCCACACAGATGGCCGTCCTCGTTTCGCAGGACTCCGCCGCCGCGAAGATCGCTTCGCAGCGTCCGGCCATGTGTTCCAACCCCAACCGAGCGAGGAGTACTCGTGACTCGGCTTCATTCAGAGGCTTGAAGCAGAGGCGGATCGGCGTGTCGGGCCTTGAGAACATCAGTCCGGTCTGAAAGACCTCGGTCTTGACCCCAAGCCCGTCGAGGTGGTCCAGAAAATCCGCGGTTCTCATCAGTCCGTCAGCAAGCCCCGATTCCAGGTCCAGCGTTCGGGTGATCCGGCGGGCGTTGACGCCGACCTCCTTGACCCCGTACTCGGCCGAAAGGTCCGTTTGGATCTTCGAGGGGCCGAAAAAGAACGCCGGCGGAAGGTCGTTGGGACCGTCGAGATCGAATTCGAACCA
>NYSY01000057.1 GCA_002683215.1 Planctomycetaceae bacterium | reverse complement strand
CCGGCGCCGATCTCGATGACGTCACCCTCTTCGGCAGCGTCGATGGCGGCTTGAATGCTGGTGTGGTCGCAACCCTTCGTGCACACCGTGATCGTCTCCGCGGAGGCGATGGTGGCCATGGCAGCGAAGACCGAAAGGACGGGAAACAGCGGACTCGTTCGTTTCATTTCAGGGTTCCGAGGGGAACTGGATGCCATCAGCGTAGTTGGTGCCCCTTGGTTTGCCAGTGGGAAGTCCGGGCATTGCAGCTCTGGTGAGCCGGATGACTCTCCAGGCNGANTTCTGGTGTCTTGCATATTGGACGTCCTTTCATGGAACCGCCCGGGGAGATGCGGGTAATCGTCCCTTGGATCCGAGATTCCGTCGAAGTACGCTACTGTCCGGTTTCTGGTTTCTCGGGCGATACGAGGAGAGATCCAATGAAAATGATTCTTGCGCTCGTCCTTCTGGCGTTCGCGTCTTCAANCGTCACCGCTGAAACGATCACCGTCTGCCTCGATGGATCGTGTGACCACACCGATATCCAGGAAGCGATCGATGTGGCGGGGTTTGGTGACGTGATCGAGATCGCCGCGGGGACCTACGAACCGGCGAAGAGCATCGTGATCTCGTGCGGGGGTTTCACGGTGCGGGGCGTCGTCGACCAGAATGGGTATCCCGCGACCATCATCGACGGGCAGGGTGCCTTTCGAGTTCTGGAATGCGTGACGCCCTGTTTCCTGGAGATGGAGAATCTCATCGTCACTGGTGGCCAGGCCAGCCGCGGCGGTGGGCTGTATTGCCATCTCGGTGCCAGACCGACCTTCCGGAATTGCGTGTTTCTGGAGAACTCGGCCAGTCTCTACGGGGGCGGAATCGCTTGTTTAGGAATCAATCACAGCCACGACACCATCCCGACGTTCGAAGGGTGCAGGCTCATCGGCAACACGGCGTTCTCCGGCGGCGGACTNGACTGCGAGGGACCCCAGTGCAGTCCCATCTTCACCGACTGCAGCTTCGAGATGAACTCGGCGTCCGAACGCGGGGGAGGTTTGAGCTGTTTCGACCAGAGCGACCCCAGCTTCATCTCCTGCGTGTTTCGGGAGAACTCGACATTCGGTCTCGGCGGGGGCGTGTTCAGTGAAATCTCCAGCATGCCGATCCTCACCGACACCATCCTCTGCGGCAATTCTCCCAGTCAGATCCATGGTCCGTTCGCTGAAGAGGGCGGCAACTGCATNGTCTTCAGCTGTGCCGACGACGACGGAAACGGATTTCCCGACAAGTGCGACGAGAACGGCCGGGATACTCTTCTGGTTCCGTCGGAGTACGCCACCGTCGCCTCGGCCATTGCCGCAGCGGGAGACACCGACGTCATCGAGATCGAATCGGGAACCTACGACTCCGGGAGCACGCTGAATCCTCAGGGAAAATCGATCACCTTGCGCGGCGCCGTCGACTCGGCGGGAATCCCCACCACCGTCATCAGCGGGCAGGGCACCCATCGGGTCTTGCAATGCACCAGTGGAGAGCAGGCCGACACCGTCTTCGAGAATCTGGTGATCACCGGTGGCCAGGCCACCAACGGCGGAGGAATGTTCTGTGAATTGAGCAGTCCCACGCTGAACAATTGCGTCTTCCGGGAAAACGCGTCGACCTATGGTGGCGGCTTGTCGTGCCAGGAGAGTGACCCCACGCTCAATGACTGCGTGTTCCGAGCGAATTCGGCCTTGGAGGGCGCGGGCCTGCGGTGTTTCTTGAGTGGTCCGACCTTGAATCGTTGTCTGTTCGAGGAGAACGTCGCCGACTTCAACGGTGGTGCCATGCTGGCGCACTTCGGAAGCCGTCTGGAACTCAACGACTGCGTCGTCCAAGGCAACTCGGCCATGCTGGCCGGAGGGGGGATCTACATTTCCAACAAGACCAGCAGCTCGGTCCTGACCGATACCACGGTCTGCGGCAACACCCCTGAACAGATCTACGGCGCATTCACCGATCAGGGTGGCAACTGTGTACGGGGATGGTGTGGCGCGTGTCAGGTTTCCTGCACTGGTGACCTCAACCTCGACGGNCAGATGAACGGCGAGGACCTCGGGCTCTTCCTCGTCGAGTGGGGTGCGTGCGCGGACTGTGCCGCTGACTTCAATGCTGATGGGTTTGTGAACGGAGAGGACCTGGGTGTCTTGCTGGTCGCCTGGGGATCTTGTTCGTAGAGGTCTCGGTTCAAGCGATGCGGATCGCGGTTGTTTTGGAAGCAGAACCGACCGGATCGGGGACGTTTGGGCGGATGCCCCAGATGCCCGGAAGGTCGAAGTCGTCGATCGGCGAACCACCCGGCACCGTGACGGCATGCCCCAGAACCCTGGCGAGGCATGACGGAGGATTCTCGGCAGACGCAGAACGAGGGTTCGCGGATTCACGTCCTGATTCCGAAAGCGGCCCGGTATCCACCGGGCCGCTTTCATGCAGGTGGGGCCGGTTGGACATCGTGCGACCGATTCGCGTCGACGGTCGTCGCGCTCGACGGTTCGGGCTCGTCGCGATCTGGATTTTCAAGCAGTGCCCGCGTCCGAATGGATGCGGGCCTGTATCTCGATGTCGGATGTAGGCTGTTCGTACGGCGGTGATCTCGTTCGCGGGGTTGATCCCCTCAGCGATTCTCCAGCCGAAGGAGGACGAAGACGAGGATGGTCAGGATGGGAAGGACGGCGGCGACCAGCGCCAGCAGNGCGCTGTACCTCGTGATTCTCCGGTGGCCCGAACCGACGGTCATGAGGGCGCCGAACGCGGTGAGAAGTGCCAGCGGCATCACCACGAATATCCATCCGAGCACCGGCAGGAGAAAGTCCCATCCGCCGTCAATGCCGATCACCCTCAGCGCCACGACGAGGAGCAGGCCTCCGGTGACGAGGGCCGACGCGGCCATGCTCGTGCATGCCATGACCCAGTTCGTCTTGATGGTCCAGCTGGTGGCGAGCCGCCATTCGTGCCGAATCTTCCCGAGCAGTCCCTTCGGCTCGAAATCGAGCGTTCCACACTCGGGACAGGGGGCGCCCACGTCGAGGCCGGTTCGTTCATACCCACACCGACCGCAGACGGATGGTGGTTTGTCGGGCGATTTGCGTGGACTGGAAACCGTTTCTTGAGTCGTTGCCATGCGGTACCCTCCGGGTTCCTGCTTGACGCATGGTAATTGCTCCCGCGTCGCTCCAACCGGAGGCGAGGTTCATGATCCAACGCACCGTCATCCCCACCCGGGTCGCAAGTACCCGGCTCGTCCTGGTGGTTCTGNCCGTCCTCCTGCTCCTTCGACCGGCTCCCGCGCAGGCCGGGCAGGACGCCGAGGACAAGACGAGTCCCTTCGAGGCGCTGCGGTGGAACGGTGCCGTGCCCGAGGTCCTGGTGCAGGGAGACTGGTATCGCCCCCTCGTCATCCACGACNTCGGGGTCGAGGACATCCTCGCATTCCTCCGGCGCACGCAGCCGAGCCGGTTGCGGAAGCGATTCGGCGAGGACCTTCCCGAGACGGTCCGGAACATGGGCCGCGTCATCCCGGCTCGAGTCGACCTCACGCTGGTGCGGCTCGCGGACGGCGTACGGGTCGAACTCGCGGCCGTCGAATGCACGAAGGAGAATCGTCGGGCGATCTGGCGTTCGAACCAGGATGCCCCCGATGAAGACCGGGCCATGGCCTCCCGGATCCCTCGTACCCGAGCCATCGCGGATCTCCTCGAGTTCCGAGGCCGGCTCGACGACCAGTTCGCCTACCGGCACCTGAAGGACTTGTCGCTCGACGCGGAACTGCAGCGGGTCGCGGACTCGTTCGGGGCGACGGTGGAAGTCGGGGAACTCTCGGACGCCCTGCATCTGATCCTGATGCGATCCGGCGACGGTCACTCGATGGTCAGATCGCCGGTCGGATCCGGGGAATCCGGTCACCTGCCGTTCCTGCTTGCCGAAGCCGGCGGGGGCGTGGTGGCGTTTCTTCCCGACCGCTCCGGATTCCTCGACGGAGCCCGCCCCTTCGTGCTCGCCCTCGACGACACGCCCATCGAGGAACTCATCGATGCCGGACGCCCCTGGGTGGTCGACGGAAGCGAGCAACTCGTTCGCCACCGGGTGCTCCGCGGGCTCCGCGAACTGGAATCCGTCAGGAAGCGGCTGGGGCTTCCCCCGGATGCATCGGTGAAGTGCACGCTCGGCGAGCGTCCCGACGACCCGGATCCGATCGAGATGGAGTTGCCGATGGATCGCAGGAGACCGACGTACGGCACCTGGCCGCGACGTGATTCGGGCATCCTGGACTCGAACCTCGGCTACCTGCGGATCCCCGAGATGAGCGATCGAATGGTTCCGCACATCCGGTCCTCGATGGCCGACTTCCGGGGGACGGCGGGGCTGGTGGTCGATGTCCGCGGCAACGGGGGTGGAACCCGGAGCCCGCTCCTGGCGCTGGCCGGATACCTCGTGGGACCGGACGAGTCTCCGTGGGTCGCCAACGTCGCCCGGTATCGCGAGAGCGATCGCTTTCCGGCGGATCACCTCGAGGCGCGTTTCATGGCGAGCGCGGAGGATCCGGACTGGTCGGACGCCGAACGCGAGGCGATCGCGAGGTTCGCCGTGGAATTCGATCCGGAATGGGATCGGTCCGAGGGTTTCAGCGACTGGCACTATCTGGTCCTGGGGCCGACCGGTGCCGCCGGCGAATATTTCTACGATCGTCCGGTGGTCGTCCTCTCGGATGCCGGTTGCTTCAGTGCGACCGACATCTTCCTCGGCGCGCTTCACGGTCGACCACGGGTCACGCTGATCGGCGAGCCGAGCGGCGGCGGCAGCGCCAGGTCCCAGGGCTTCAGGCTTCCGAACAGCGGCATCGAGGTGCGTTGCGCCTCGATGGCGTCCTTCCGCCCGGACGGTCGGCTCTACGACGGTCGAGGCGTCGAGGTGGACGTCGTGATCCGGCCGGAACCGGACCACTTCCTGGAACGAGGACGCGACGTCGTCCTCGACGCGGCCGTCGAGATCCTGCGGGGTGAGTAGGGCGTGACCGTCGCGCCGCGGGGCGAGGATGCGATCACGCTCAGGGGCACGGTCCCCAGGCGGCGATCAGGATCCCCAGATCACCGGAATCGATGCGTCCGTCCCCGTTCAGGTCGACCGAGGATGCACTGGAGTTCCACGCGATGATCAGGATCCCCAGATCGCCCGCATCGACCCTGCCTGAGGCGTCGAGATCGGCGGGACAAGGGGCGACCTTCGGATGCTCCACCAGAAACTCGACGAGCCGGCCCCGGCCTTCATCGGTCAGGCTGGGGAAGTGCGATCCACCCTGGATCCGCCACAGCTCCACCGATCCGTTCGGCTCGCATGGTGCTTCGTACCGGATGACATCGGTTTCGACCCCGAACAACTGCGAGGTGAAGTCGAAGGGCGCCGATGCGACCCACGAATCCGGATCGCATCCGTTGTTCTCGACCCACTGCGCGACCGAACCGATCGCACCGGGGTGGGGATACGGCGGATTGAAGGGATCGAACCCACCTTTGTAGCTGACCACCGTGTCTGCGGTGCCGTGAACGTGGAGGACGTGGACGGGGTGATCGGCCGGGCAGTTGGCCGGGTCCATCCAGGTGGCGCCGGCGACCGAGACGATGGAAGCGAAGCCCTCGCCATGATCGCACGCCATTCGGTAGGCCATGCAGCCGCCGTTGGAATACCCCACCAGATGGATGCGATTCGGATCGACGTTGTGCTCGGCGCGGATGGCGTCGACCAGTTCGATGAGATACGCGACGTGATCCACGTCCGTGTCGTCGTAGTCGCAGCAGTTGTCGTTCGCGTTCCAGTAGGGGAGCCCGTTGGCGTCGGTGCTTCCGGTGGGGGATGCGAACAGGAAGCCGTTGGCTTCGGCGACCGGCCAGAGTCGCCACCACGCCTCCTGGGCGCCTCCGGTCAGGGTGAAACCATGAAGCAGGATCAGCAGCGGTGCCGGCTCGGTCGGATCGAGATCCCCGGGCACCCGAACGACCACCTCTTCCGGAGGCGTCTGGTCACCGGCTCGGAGCTCCCCGGTGGCGAGGAGCAGGATGCCGGTCAGCATTGCGATCGAGAACACACCGGAGCGAATCATGGCGAGCGCCCTTCACGGAGGAGCCCTTCAAGTCGGGCCCGGTGGCGGGGCGTCGTGGGGAAGGACCGATCAAAGATAACGCCGTCCGGATCCTCGGCAACGTTCGTTTTCGGTGAAATCAAGGAAAGGTGGTCGCCACCGTCGTGGTTCGCCGCAAGGGCCGGGGGGGTGCGGATCGGATTCGAATCGATCGCGCCGCTCGACGAGATGCCCGATCGGATCCGGGGCGGGGATCCGACCGGAACTCATCCTGCGGTGACGAACGGGTACCATTCTCCTCACGGAACGGTGTCGCCTCGGGTCGAGGGCGATCAGGGATCGCTCGGCATCCGATGCCATCACCAACTCAAATCGCTTCAGCAACCGATCAGAGGAGGATCTTCCAGTGAACAGCAAGACTTGCCTTTCCGCCGCGGCCGGCATCGCGTCCGCCGTCGTCATCACGCTGGCTTCGGGGTGTGCGAGCGGCCAGCATGCCGGCGGCCACGGTGCCCACGGCCCGATCACCAAGGCGGAAGTCATGGCGGCCCAGGGTGCGTGGGGCGACGGCATCGTCGACATCTCGCGGGTGTACTCCGAAACCGGTGACGCCAAGGCCCGCGCGACCGAGCACATCGACTCGATGTACGCCTACGGCAACACGATCGTGCTCTTCAAGCCGACCCTCGCTTCCGACGATCAGTTCCGCGGTTCCTTCGACGAGGCGCTCTCGTACTTCATCGGACGCGACGGCACGGAGGACACCGGGTTCGCCATCAAGGGCTGGACGAAGGTCCGCTTCGAGAACGAAGGCATCTACTCCGGGAGCGATCTGGCCATGGCGATGGGCAACTACTTCTTCACCGATCCGGACGGGGATGAGACCAAGGTCGAATACTCCTTCGGCTACGTCCGGGGTGACGACGGGAAGCTGAAGATCATGCTCCAGCATTCGTCGATTCCCTTCGGTTCGTGATCGGCGGGGGCTCTTTTCCGACCGAAATCGACGCTTCGGCGATCATCGCACCGGCCCGATCCATTTCACGGATCGGGCCGGTTCTCATTTGATGACGTCTACCGGTGAACCGGTCGTCCGAAGTCGGGAGGCATCGCACCTCGGCGTGCATGCGGTGAACAGGAGGGCGGTATCCGATTCTCCGGGACCCGCGTGCGGGACCAGGCCGCGGTGCTGGTCGGGAAATTGGTGATGCTCGAAAGGGGGACCACCCACCGCCCTTGACACGATATTTGTTTCAACGATTGATTTGGCATGCGCCCCTTCAGCGATTCCCCTCGAAACCTGTAGGAAGAGATTGGAAAGGTCTCGGGCTTCGACGGTCGCGAGCAGGAGGCCTTTTGAATCTCATTCGAACGCATGCGGGACTGGCGGGTGAATTTGCATCGTTGTTCAAGGATTTCGCGCGCTCCGAGCCTCGGTACGACGCGCTGCGCATCGTCGCCGCGACGGGGCATCCGGACCGAGCGCATCGGTGCCCGGAGGTTCGCCAGGGACCCCGACGCCACGCGTCTGATCGACCGCCTCGCAAGGGCGGGGCTGGTGTCCCGTACACGTTCTGAAGAGAATCGTCGCTGTGTGTTCGTCGAGATCACCGACGAGGGGCGACAGATGTTGCGACGACTTCGGCCGCGGGTGGACCGGATGCACCGGGAGCAGCTCGGGCACGTCGATTCCCGGGACCTCGCCCGGCTCGGTGACCTCCTCTTCCGGGCGCGGCACCCCTAGAAAGCCCGGCGAATCCGATCAGGAGATGCAATTCCGGGCTTCAGGCCGATCGGATCCGTGTTGGAAGACATCAAGCGGACGGCGTGAACATGGGGCTCGCCGTGAAGAAGCGTGCGACATTCGAACGAAATCCCGGCGACGAGCGAGGGTCGACGGAAATCGGCTGACCCGGAGGCGGCGCTCGTTCTCGCTCCGGCGTTTTCGAAACCCGCCTGGGATGGGATTCCCATCGCTTCGCCTGCTCGAAGATGCGGCGTGAACGGGCCGGGCGGAGGGGCTCGGTCGCGTGGCAGGCACGCGGGTCATCGAGTTTCCAGTGCTGGTTCGTGGCTGGATCGAGACCGGGGTTCAACGGCGTGCCGTACGGCTCAATCCCAGGCGGGATAGCCGAGGCGTTCGAGCTCGTTGCCCCATCGGTTCTGAAACGACCGAAGCACGTCGGCGGGCAGTTCCTCGCGCCAGGAATCGGGCTCCCCGCGGCGATGGTGCCCCTTGGAATTCCGAGTCTTGGAGAACGCGAATCGCTCGGCGAGTTCGTCGACGTCCGATTCCGGTACGCCCAGCGGCACCACGAGCCGGCGAATCGAGTCCAGAGGATCGGTCGCGATGTCGCGCAGGTCGATTCGATCGGCGGGGGGGGCGGTCTGTTCGATCATCACCATCTGCTCGATGACTCGGGCGAGATAGTCCGAGTGTTCGAACAGCCATCGGTAGCCCTCGTCGTCATCCCGCGTCTGAAGCGCTGCTCGATTTCGAGCGATTTCCCCCCAGGGGTCGTGTTCGGGGCGTGAAAGGGGGTGGGTCGAACGGTGGGATTCGAGCATCGACCCCAGAATGCCGCGGGGATCCCGCGTGACGTGGATGAGGTGGCAGGACTGAAGATGTTCCAGAGGCATGTTGTCCTTGAAATCCATCACCATCACCACGCGGCACGCGCGTTGGAAGATCGCGCCGCGTCGCTGGTGGGTGTGCACCCGACGCGCGGGAATGCCGTGCCGCCGACAGGCGTGCTGGATCACGCTCCAGGTCCAGACCGAGCCGCACTTGTGGTGGGAGACCACGATTCCCGGTGGGCCGCCGGGGCGGAGAAACTCTCCCGCGTGCAGGGCCAGGGTTCGGGCGCGATTCAGGTTGGCCTGGACCATTCCCAAGGTCATCTCCTGCCCCGGTCGTTCGAGATCATCAGCACGTTTCGTCATCCTTCGAATGGCGGTCGCCATGAAAAGAGGTTCGACGATACCGAATCGCCTCGCCCGTTGGACGTGGTCGCTGGTGTTCGTCGCGGGCCTGTCGGATATATTGCTGACGCGATGTCAGAATCGCCCGGCACCAGTGTTCGAGTCCGGGCGGATCATGGAATCAAACCGGCCGTGACGGCGAGGAACGCCGACGCATCCGGATCACCAGGAGTCTTCTCGGATGCATCGGTCGCTCATCATCATGTCCTCATCCACGTTCCTCATCGCGACGGGTTTCGCGATGGCTCAGGACGACGCCGACCTTGCGGCCGCCGCCGACGAGATGACGTCGAAGGGAATCCTGCCGGTGCCCGACTACGCGGGTGATCTCCAGGAGCGTCCTGCCCTCACCGGTGACTGGAACGGCGCCCGGACGAAACTCGCGGACGACGGCATCCAGTTCCAGTTCAAGTGGGTCCAGTACGGCCAGGGGATCACCTCGGGTGGCCTGGACGACATCGTCCGCTACGGCGGCGTGGGCGACTACCTGATCAACCTCGATCTCGATCGGATGGGGGCCGTTCCCGGTGGACTGGTCACCTTCCGCGGCGAGTCGCGATACGGCAAGTCCGTGAACGGGCAGGTCGGCACCGTGCTCCCCGTGAACACCGACGCCTACTTTCCGCTCACCGGCGAGATCGACGACGACATCGCGTTCACGATCACCGACCTGCTCTACACGCAGTTCCTGTCCGAGAAGTTTGGGGTCTTCCTGGGCAAGATGGACACCCTCAACGGTGATTCGAACGAGTTCGCCGGTGGCCGGGGAACCACCCAGTTCATGAATTCGAACTTCGTGTTCAACTCCGCCCTCGCGCTTCGGCTTCCCTACAGCACGCTCGGGGTCGGGGCCGCCTGGATGCCGACCGACCGGATGTCCATCACCGCCACGCTCTTCAACACCGCCGATTCATCGATGTCGACGGGTTTCGACGACTTCGGGGACGGTCTCTCGGTCACGCTGGAGGCGCAGTTCCAGTACGAAGTGGGCGGGCTTCCCGGTGGGATGACGCTCGGTGGTCTGTATTCGTTCGATCAGGACTTCACCGAGATCGGGGGGCGGATCATCCTCGACGAGGGCGAGCGTCTCCGGCTCCCCACGAAGAACGACACCTGGGCGGTCTACTGGAACGGGTGGCAGTATCTGTGGGCGGAAGCGGGGGGTGATGCCCCGATCGCGGTGGGGGACGGTCGCGTCGATCGGCGGGGCTTCGGACTCTTCGCCCGATTCGGCGTCGCGGACAAGAAGACCAATCCCGTCGACTGGTCCGGATGCATCGGGATCGGGGGTCGAGGGCTCTTTCCATCGCGGTCGGAGGACACGTACGGTGTCGGCTACTTCTACACCGACATCCAGCCCACGCGATTCACCAATGTCGCACTCATCGGCGATGGGTCCCAGGGGATCGAGGCCTACTACGACTTCGCGATCACGAACTCGGTGAACCTGACGCTCGACGCCCAGTTCATCGAACCGCCGTACACCGGCGCGGGGACCGCGATCGTCCTCGGCGCCCGACTCGGCATCTCCTTCTGACGCTCCTCCGTGCCGAGCGAGGCCGGTGACGTGATGGATGGCGTGCGATGGTCGCCTCGCCCTCACGTCGCTCGCGATCTTCGCAACTCGAAGGCCATGGTCAATCGGGGGTGACGAGAATCAGATCGACCTTGCCATCGACACCGATCTCCACCACGCCGAGGCGAAGGAGCATCGCGGTCGCCTCCGCGACGAGGTCGTCGTCGAGCATCTCCGGTGGCGGATGGCAGGTGGTCGGGCAGAGGAGCTTGGGCAGCACGATCTGCGTTCCAAGCATGGTGGCCTTGCGCCGGAGAAGGGCGAAGAACACGCAGCTGGCGGCGAAACAAAGTCGATCGGCGTCGGTCTGGGAGATGTCCGCGTCGAAGTCAGGCATGGATTTTCCTGCAATTGAGACTCATTCGCAATTAGTGTAGCATGTGAATACGGCCTTGGTGGTCGATGAATGCACTTCTTCGCGACCGAGCCGCACCAATGCCCTCCACGATCCACGAAGCCAAGACCAAAGTCGAAGTCAAGACGGTGCGATCAGGGGGGAAGGCCCCCGGGCCATCGGCGAATGCAAAGGGCCGTGGTCGCCGGCGGCGGTCGCGTTTCGGCGGTGCGATGAAGATGTTCCGTCGGACGCACATGTACTTCGGATTGCTTCTCGTCCCATTCGTGCTGCTGTACGGCGTGACGGCGATCCTCTTCAACCATCCGACCTGGTTCAACACGGCGGTGACGACCTCGACGATCGAGCCCGAAGCGCTGGGCGAGGTCTCAACGCTTTCCGCGCCGGAACTCGCCGAGGAGCTTCGTGCGTCGCTCGAAACCGAGGTTGGTGCTCCGGTCGGACTCGTCGAGGACCCCGCACCTCGTTTTCGGGGGACGGTGCTCGTCGAATATCGGGAAGACGGACTGCGTCGGCGGTATCGAGTGAATCCCGAGACACTCGCAACCACGCTCGAGCGCCGGTCGCTGCCGATCGTGGAAGCGGAGGAAACGCCCGTATTTCCCGAGAAGCTTGAAACATCCGCGGCCGAGGGAATCGAAGCGATCCGCGATGCGGTCGCCCGGATGGCGGCGACGGATGGTGGCGTGGTGCGGGCCGCACCGGACCTCGATTTCCACCTTGAGGTCGATGGCGAGCGTTGGACGATGGAATACGACACTCGATCCAAGTCGTTGTCGGCCCGTCGCGAGGGCGAGCCTCGATCCGCGTTCGACCTGCGTTCGTTCCTGATGCGTCTTCACGTCTCCCGCGGTTATCCCGCGGATGTCGGTGTGAGAAGCCTCTGGGGCGTGCTCGTCGACACGACCGCGGCGCTGATGATCTTCTGGGGGCTCTCGGGAATCATCATGTGGTGGCAGATCAAGCCGACCCGTTTCAACGGCGGCATCGCCATCGCCATGGGGGTCGCCATGGCGGGCGGCCTGGCGGTCGGCATGTTCTTCGTGATCCACCATTGATGCGGTGAGCGGGACTTGCGTCCTCGATATCGGCGTTCGAATCACCTTGGAGGGTGGGCTGGTCGGAGAAATGCCTTGACTTCCGCGGTGTGGGGGGCGACGGTGGCTTTCTTACGAATGGAGCGGATTCCGATGCGACACCGATTCACCCCGCCGATGATTTTCGCCACCTTCGCGATCGCCGCCGCCTCCGGCGCCGCCGAGGCGGACCTGGTCCGCTACACCTTCTCGTTCGAGGGCGCGGTCGGCTCGCTCGACGGCGTGGAATTCGTCGCCGCCGACGCGAGCTTCTCGCTTCTGGCGGAGGTCGAGGACATCCAGCCGGGATCACCGCGCGGATTCAACGTGACGCCGGGGTCGGGGGTGGTGACCATCGATGGCGCGTCCGTCGAGATGGCGTCGGCGTTCGTCGCCGACTCGGCGGTGTGGACCTATTCCGATCCCGCGGACGGTCTGGTCATCGGATTCGGGCTCTACGTGCCCTTCGAAAACCTCACGGTCGGCACCTACGACGGGCCTTTGGGATGGAATCTCGCGACGCCGTTCTCCGGCGCAGCGATCGCGGGGGACGACGTGCTCCGAGATCTGGTCGACGACGGCATCACGACCGTCGCCGGGACGTTCACGATCTCGAGTTACGACAGCACCGCCATCGAGGTCGTGCTGGTGCCCGCCCCGGGCGTCGTCGGCCTGCTCGCTTCGGTGCTCGTCGGTCGCCGGCGACCGACACGTCGGCGAGCCTGATGGTCGCTCGACTTCGAAGCGCCCTTCATCGAAAGCGGATCATGTCCTGCCGTGGAGCGTTCGCGCTCGTGCTCGTCGGCGTCCTTTCCGCTTCGGGCCTTTGCACAAGGTGATCGTGCAGAAAGGCTCGTTGAGAGGCGACGTCGAACCGCCCGCGGAGCACGTGATCCTTCTCGATCGCTTCGGCACGCCGGGGGACACCCGGGTGCTGGATTCGGTGGCGATCGAGTTCCACACCTTGCTGGTCGCGGAGGCGATCACCGACGGTGACGCCGGATTCGTGGAGGTCGAGGCCCGCCTCACCGCGGACTACGGTCACCCCGGCGAGCCACCGTTCGCCGAGACGGAGGCGATGATCTTCGACGTGCTCGACAACGGCGATGATCCGTTCGCGATCCTCTACCTCGACCAGGACTCCGCGGAGGTCGTGCTGGAGGAGGATCGCGAGACGGCGGCCTGGGTCGGTGACGGGACCATCGAACTCGTCGGCGTGGCTCAACTCGTGCTGGAGGAGGATCCCGCCGACGTGATCGACTTCTTCGGCGGCGGGCAGGTCGGCTACACCGTCACTTACGACTTTCACGTACCGGAGGCGTGCCCCACG
>NYSY01000056.1 GCA_002683215.1 Planctomycetaceae bacterium | reverse complement strand
GATCCCGCTCGGGACCGTGCACTGGCCGTAGGCATTGCTTCCCCAGCAGGCGACCGAACCGTCCGCGAGCAACACGACCGTGTGGGAGCCGGCCGCCGCGACGCTCTTGACGGGGTTCTCCGGCGTGCCGATGCCGCTCGGAATGTCGCACTGGCCGTCATCATTTCGTCCCCAGCAGGCGACCGAACCATCCGTGAGCAACACGACCGTGTAATTTCGGCCCGCCGCGACACTCGCGACGGGGTTCTCCGGCGTGCCGATCCCACTGGGCACCGTGCACTGACCGAAGCCATTGCTTCCCCAGCAGGCGAGCGAACCGTCCGTCAGCAACGCGATGGTGTGGAAGCCGCCCGCCGCAACGCTCGCGACGGGATTCTCCGGCGTGCCGATCCCACTGGGCACCGTGCACTGACCGAAGCTATTGCTTCCCCAGCAGGCGACCGATCCATCCGTGAGCATCGTGACGATGTGATAGCGACCCACCGCGGCGCTCGCCACGGAATTGTCCGGTGTACCGATGCCCCTGGGGACCATGCACTGGCCGGTGCCGTTGAATCCCCAGCAGGCGAGCGATCCATCCGTGAGCAATGCGACGGAATGCTGGTCGCCCGCGGCGACGCTCGCGACGGGGTTCTTCGGCGTGCCGATGTCGCCGGGCACGTCGCACTGGCCGTAATTGTTGCGACCCCAGCAGGCGACCGAGCCATCCGTGAGCACCGCGACGGTGTGGTAGAGGAACGCCGTGACGCTCGCGACGGGGTTCTCCGGCGTGCCGATGCCGCTCGGAATGTCGCACTGGCCGTCGTCGTTGTCTCCCCAGCAGGCAACCGAGCCGTCCGTCAGCAATGCAACGGTGTGGTAGCGGCCCGCCGCAACGCTCGCGACGGGGTTCTCCGGCGTGCCGATGCCACGGGGGACATCGCACTGGCCGTTGTTGTTACTTCCCCAGCAAGCGATCGAGCCATCCGTGAGCACCGCGACCGTGAACCCCCCATCGGACTGACCGCCCACGGCGATGCTCGCGACCGGGTTCTCCGGCGTGCCGATCCCGCTCGGGACCGTGCACTGGCCGTAGGCATTGCTTCCCCAGCAGGCGACCGAACCGTCCGCGAGCAACACGACCGTGTAACTTCGGCCCGCCGCGACACTCGCGACGGGGTTCTCCGGCGTACCGACGCCACTCGGGACCGTGCACTCGCCGTAGTAATCGCTTCCCCAGCAGGCGAGCGAACCGTCCGTCAGCAACGCGACGGTATGGCGGGCACCCGCGGCGACACGCGTGACGGGATTCTCCGACGTGCCGATGCCGCTGGGGACATCACACTGGCCGAAGTAGTTGTACCCCCAGCAGGCGACCGAGCCGTCCGTGAGCACCGCGACGGTGTAGGAGCCGCCGGCGGCGACCTGCACGACCTCGTCGTCCGGTCCCAGTTGTCGGTTGAAGCTCTGAGATCCCCAGATGCGGACGTTGCTGCCGGTCGCGTCGAGAACGCCCTGGGCGGTGGCGGTGGCGGCGGGCATCCACGCGGTGAACATCAGAACCAGCATCAACAGCGGAACACATCGCGCTCCACGATGAAGGCTCGATGTCGAGGACCATCGCCGAATGGAATCCAAACGAGGACGTCGAGTCTTGATCATCATGCGATTGTCCCTTCGTTGAAGCCACGGGAACCGCCATGGTTCGCCGCGGCTCACCCCGGTTCGATGCCGTCCGATACGAACCTATACGGAAAGGGATCCAAAGTTCCGGGCCATCCTGAATGTTCGTTCAGAATCGCCGTCATACCGCCAACATCGGCCGCATCCGTCTCCTGCCCGCCCCCTACCCGCGCCGCGCCTCGAGCCATCGTCCGATCGCCATCAGCGGAAACGAGTGCCGGTACAGGTGGTACCGCAGGTAGAAGACCTTCGGGAAGCCGGTGCCGGTGAACTCGGTCTCGCACCAACTGCCCGCGGGATCGCCATCGGGACTGCGTTCGGGATCCGCCGCGGCGTCCGCGTCGAGCTGCGTGTCGCACAACCAGCGGATCGCCTTCATCACGCTCGGATGATCGGCGCCGCGGATCTCCTGCAGCGTCATCGCCGCCCATGCGGTCTGGCTTGCGGTGCTCGGACCGGTGCCCATGAGGCTGCGGTCCTCGTAGCTCCTCGCGGTCTCGCCGAAGCTGCCGTCGGCTTTCTGCACCGACTCGAGCCACGCCGCCGCCTTCTGGATCCACGGTTGTCGCGGGTTCTCGCCACAGCGGATCGGACCGATCACGCTCTGCCAGGTGCCGTAGATGTAGTTGACGCCCCAGCGGCCGTACCAGCAGCCTTCCGGCTCCTGATGTCGTTTGACGTAGTCGATCGCCTTCCGAACCGTCGGATCCGCGTTGGTGATTCCCATCCACGAAAAGCATTCGAGCACTCGGCCCGTGATGTCCGGGCAGCTCGGATCCTGCATCGCATTGTGATCGGCGAAGGGGATGTACTCGAGGATCGGCCGATCGATGGTCCGATCGAACGCCGCCCATCCGCCGTCGTCGTTCTGCATCGCCCGCATCCACGCGAGCCCGCGCTTCGCCGCCGCGACGTTCGAGTCCCCCCCGGTCCGGTACAAGGCCATCGCGACCATCGCGGTGTCGTCGACGTCGGGATACCACGCGTTGTGATACTCGAAGTACCAACCGCTGTGCGACACGTCGGATTTGAGATTCCGGGCCCAGTCGCCCTGGAAACGGCATTCCTTCTCCCGGAGCCAGCGAGCCGCCCGGTCGCAGCGAGGATCATCGAGGTCGAGCCCGCAGTCGGTCAGCGCGTAGAGCGCGATGCCGGTGTCCCAGACCGGACTGAAACACGGCTGCAAACGGATCGGTCCGGGTGCCCCATCGTCCCGTTCGGCTTCGAGCATGAAGGCGTCGAGTTCGCGTTCGGCCCGGGCCACGAAGGGGTGGTCGCGGGCGTGTCCCATCGTCTTCAGCACCACCTGCCAGTAGACCATCGGCGGGAAGATGGCCCCGACGCCGTCGGTCGCGGCGGCACCGTCCTGACCCGCGCGACGCCGGATCCACTCGAAGGAACGGTCGATCGCCCGACGTCGCCACGGCGACCCGCCCAGCCGATGGAGCATCTTGAGACCCCGATCCACCGCGGCGAAGAACGCACGCCATCCTCCGGGCACGTCGGCCCGCATCAGAAGTCGGTGCCGGTCCCGATCGGAGGTGAAGAGTTCGTCGATGCCCTGGGACGCGTCCAGTCGTCTCACCGGACGGAACGTCGTCACCAGCGACAGCGGCAGGATCATGGTACGGGTCCATGCCGAAATCTTGTCGAGGTGGAAGTAGAACCATCGAGGCAGCAGCACGATTTCGGGCGGAATCGCGGGGACCGCGTTCCACGAGACCTGGCCGAGGCAGGCGAGGAAGAAGTTCGTCCAGGTGTTGACCCGTTCCGCGCCGCCGAGATCGAGCACCGCCGCGCGGGCCCGCCGCATGTGAGACGCGTCCGGGTCGTCGCCGTACAACTTCAAGACGAAGTAACCCTTGACCGTCGCGCTGAGATCGATGCCGGCCCCGGGGAACTGTCCCCAACCGCCATCGTCGCGTTGCTGGGTACGCAGTGTCTCGACGATCCGCTCCAGCACTTCCGGACCGCGACCGTCGGCGACCGGCGCTGCCTCCTGCTCGATGATCCACTTCATGAGGACGTATTCGCTCTGGAGGATCGAATCCCCCTCGAGCTCACCGCACCAGTGGCCGTCCTCGTGCTGCAGTTCACCGAGGCCGTCGATGGCCCGCAGCATGGCGTCTTCAGCCTCGGGCGCGAGCGCCCGGACCGCATCATCGGCGTTCTCCATCAGTCGGGACGAACTCATGTCTCGATCGCTCCCTGCTCCCGGAATGCGTGGTGATCCCATCGCATCCACGGCCGATCAGAGATCCACGGTGAGCATGTCGCTCTCGAGCGAGACCTTCGCGGCCGGACGGACGATCTCGCCCCGGAAGCCGGCGAGGCCGGGCAGGGTCGAAATCTCGGCCCGGGTCTGTTCGGGATCGTACTTGACCGGCGCGCGGCCCTCGTTCGACGCGAGCAGATCGATGCCGATCTGGGCCTCGCCCTTGCAGTAGTCGATCGTCGCGATCGATCGCTCGAACGCCTGCAGGCGATCGTCGGCGTTCTGGAAGGAACCGGCCTTCTCCATCCAGGTGGCGCCCGGCAGGAGCACCGAGGCGGCGTCGACCAGACGGCTGGGAAGCGTGTCGATCAGGATGTACGGCTTCGCGGCCACGGCCTCGGCCCACTCGGGCGTGACCCAGTCGCTCGCGTAGTTGCCGGTGACCACCGTCGCCGCGAACCGACCCGCCTTCGCTTCGGCGAGGAACGCGTCGGCTTCCAGGATTCCCTCGGCCTCGCCGCCGAGCAGGCCGGCGAGGACTCGGCGAACACCCCGGGCGTTCGGGGCCTTTTCGGCCCGCACCACGTAGTCGCCGTAGGAACGATCCTCGCCGTCGACCGGCACCGGTCCGATGCCGAAGACCACCTCCGCGTCGATCGACCGGACCCACTGGGCCAGGAGGTAGGCGTCCTCGCAGGACAGCATCGGACTGACCAACAGGCCGATCCGGCCGTCGCGGGCGCCGGCTTCGAGGACCTCGTTCGCCGCGACCAGCGACTCGCGCCACGCATCGCCCGCCCGGGTCGGATCGAAGGGGTCGCGGCCCCGGACCGCGGGAAGACGGAGCCGTCCTTCGTCGTGCACGAACTTCCAGCCGTAGCGGACCTCGTCGGTGATCCACCAGTCGTTGAGGTCGAGGTTCTCCCGCGGCTTGATGCGATGGACGATGCCTTCGTTGTGCTCGATCCAGATGTTGTCGCCGCTCGAGGTGATCCCGTCGATCGACGGGGTCTTGGTGAGGAACCAGACCCGCTGCTTGAAGAGGAAGTCCTTGTCGAGCAATGCCCCGACCGGGCAGAGGTCGATCACGTTCGAAGCGAGTTCGTTGTCAAGGGCCATCCCGGGGAAGACGTCGATCTGACCGGTGGAACCGCGTCCGTCGACCATCAACTCGCCGGTGCCGGTCACCTCGCGGGTGAACCGGACGCACCGGGTGCACATGATGCAGCGATCGCTGTAGAGGAGCACGTTCGGTCCGATGCTCTTCTTGGGCTGCTTGTTCTTGTCCTCGCGGAATCGGCTTTCGCCCCGGCCGTACTGGTAGGAGTAGTCCTGAAGATGGCACTCCCCGGCCTGGTCGCAGACCGGGCAGTCGACGGGGTGGTTGATCAGCAGCAGCTCCATGACCTGCTTCTGGTTCGCGACCGACTTGGGGCTGTCGGTATGGATCACCATGCCCTCGGACGCGGTCTGCTGGCAGGTCGGGACGAGCTTCGGCCACGGCTCGAGCTTGCCCTCGTTCCGGGGGTTCGGGGCCCAGACCTCGGCGAGGCAGATCCGACAGTTGGCGGCGACCGAAAGCCCGGGGTGATAGCAATAATGCGGGATCTCGACCTCGTTGCGGAGGGCGATCTGCAGGATGGTCTCACCGGACTCGAAATCGTGAGCCTGGCCGTTGATGGGGATCGAAGGCATTCGCTTTCCCGGTCGACGCAGAACGAAAAGTGACGTTTTCAGATGGTATCAGGCCCATGAGGCGGGTGTCCTCAGAAAGCAGCCCGGATTCGGGCCGCTTCGACCTGGCCCGATTCGATTCCGATTCGGCCCCGGGGACCGACCCGGACCCGTCCCGCGGCCCGCGTGCCCCAACGGCGGACGAAACCGGAAATGGGTTTCGGTATTCAAATCCGGGTTCCGGGCCCGGCCTCCGCACCCCAGCCCCCCGGCAGGCTTCAGCCCGCGAGGTCGGCCACCACGCCCGCGTCGATCCCGACGACGGAGGCTCGGACCCGTTCCGCCGGGAGTTCGTAGATCGCCGCCACCGCATCCCGATAACCGGCCAGCTGCCCCGCGTGACGTTCGAGCAACGTCCCCGCGACCTGATCCGGGCCGCCGTCGATCCGGTCGGTCTTGAAATCGACGATCCACGCCTTGCGAATCCCGACGCCGGCGGTCGACCCGCCGGGATCCCGGCGAAGGAGGAGTCGATCGATCGATCCCTGCTGCACCCCGTTCGGCCCGACCGCGACGAACCGACGCTCGCGACGGACCACCGCATCATCGCCGGGCCGTTCGAGCACGCCCCGGATCGCCGGACTCGAGCATGCTGCGCGGAAATCACGGATGCAGTCCCGCCGCCAGGCTTCCGTCCGCCCCGGGACCGCGTTCCGAATCCGGGCGTCGAGAAATTCATCCTCGACCGTGTCGAGGTCGGCGGCCCATTCGATGCGTTCGAAGCACGCGTGGATCGCGGTGCCGCGGTCCGCGGCGTCCGCACCCCCGACCCGGAAGAGTTCCGACCGATCGGCGTGGAACGCGGAGGGTGGCCGAACCGCCACCGCACGACGTCGTGGTGACCGACGCTCGACGGCGAGGGTCGGACGCTGGCTGACCTTACGCTCGATACGTTCCGTGGGCGAGGCTTCATCCGCCACCGATGCCTTGGCGCGATGGACCTCGGTCGCTTCCAGCGGTTCGAACGATCCGGGGAGGCAGGTCTCGGCGTCCGCCGTTTCGCCGTCATGATCCGGCGGATCCGGCGGATCCGGCGGGTCCGGCGGATTCGCGATGCCGATCGCTCGTCGCACGATGCCCGCGGTCGAGAAGAAGCTCTTCTTGTACTCGTCCTGCGTCTTGCCGAACTTCGCGGCCGGCACCTGAACCACCAGATCCCGCGACGCCCTCGTCAACGCGACGTAGAAACCGCACAACGCCTCGAGCACGATGCGGTCGGTCGTGTCGCGGTGGATCTCCAGCGCCTCGTCGGGTCGGGCCTCTTCGGCATACCAGGTTGCGACCCGATCGATCGCCGTGGTCGGCAACGTCGGCGTGGATCGTGCCACTTCCGGATTGCGGAACAGGCCCCCCGCCAGATCCGTCACCACCACGCCCTCGAACTCCAATCCCTTCGACTGGTGGATGTTCATCACGACCACGCCCTCGCCCCCCGGATCCTCGACCACCACCGATCCGAGGACCGCCGCGAGTTCGCCGGGCCCGCGGGCGATCGTGGGATCCGCCTCGAGTCCTTCGACGATCTCGACCAGCTGTCGAAGGCGGACCGCCTCCCGCACCGTGAGATCCGGTTCGAGTCGCCGTCGCCAGCCGTCGATCACGGGGGCGACCCCCTGATCGGCGAAACGTTCCCGCAGGGACCGGGCGAGCCCGATCCGATCCGCCATCGACAGCCGCGCTTCCGCGGCCGGCATCGAGACCCCAAGCACCCCACCCAGCGGAGAACGCGCGAGATCGTCCGCCGCGAGTGAATCGCGGACATCCGCCGCCAGCCGCATCGCCTGAATCATCACGGTGGCCGCCTCGGCGTCGAGGAGGGATCCCCCGCCCCGACCGGTCGCGGGAATGCCGAGCCCGCGCAGCGCCTCGACGATCGGTCCGATCCGCTTGTTCGCCCGCACCAGAACCGCGACCGTCGGACGACCTTCCGCGTCCTCGATGCCATGTCGCCGGACCAGCCGCGCGGCCGCCTCGGCGGCGCCGCGGGCGAGCACCACCGAATCATCCTCGCCCCCGTCGACATCGGGTTCGGGAAGTCGTTCGATCGTCGCGACGCCGTTCAGCGAGGTTCGGGCGGTCCGGTGCTCGCGGAACAACTCGCCGAACGCCGCCGCAGCGCCGCCCGCATGCTCGAGGAGCCCGGCGTCCCGCTCGATTCCGCCGCAGAGCGTGTTCACGAGCTCGATCACCGCGGGACTCGAGCGGAAGGACTTCTCCAGCGTCTGCTCGACGAATTCGATCTCCCCCTCCGTGGTGATCCGCTCGAGGTTCCGGAGGATCCGCGGATCGCCACCGCGCCAGCCGTAGATCGACTGCTTGACGTCACCCACCACGAAGAGCGAACGCGTCCCGTCCGAGACGCTCGCGATCTCCGACGCGATGGGGCGAAGCGCCCGCCACTGGGTCGCCGAAGTGTCCTGGAACTCGTCGAGCAGGAGATGTTCGATCCGTGAATCCAGCCGATACCAGAGTTCCTCGAGATCATCGGGACCGGCGCCGCCCCGAAGGGAATCGAGCGACCGGGTAAAGTCATCGAACTCCGCGACGCGGTTCCGCTGCTTGAGGTCGGCGATCCGGGGCCCGATCCGACCGAGCAGGTCGCGGATGCACGCCGTCCGGTGACCCATGTTTCGCAGATTCCCCGCCGCCGCATGAACGGCGAGATCCTGAAGCGGCGCCACCAGTTCGTCGGGAACCGGCTTCTTGGAGTAGTCGGCGCCGTCGACCGCGGCCTTGATGATCTTTTCCGTCGCGATCTCGATCCATCCGCCGCCATCGCGAACGCAGACTTCGTCGATGAGCCGCGCGATCTTCGCCGTCGCCTTGCGGACGCCGGCTTTCCAGTCCTTCGCGAGGGCTTCGTCCAACAGCAGATCACGAATCCGCGCGAGATCCTCGTCGTCGCGCGGCGGGGCCGACCAGTCCCATGCATCCGCGGTCGATTCCTGATGCAGGGTGAGGAGATTCGCGACGGCGCGTTCGACCACCGGGACGATCGTCACCTTGGTGCCCCGCGAGCCGAGCGTCTCGAGCGTCTCGAGCATCGCGTCCGCGTCCGTCTCCGACACCGTCGCGTCGATCGCGTCTCGAAGCAGCGCCGCGGATTCGTCGGCTTCGACGAGTCGGGCGCCGGCGGGAACGCCCGATGCCGGACCGAGGCCCGCGGCGATCGAGGCGAACACGCTGTCGAGGGTTCGGACCTGCAGGCCCGGCATCGAGCCCACCAGCCGTTCCAGGAGCGACGCGGCTTCATCCGCATCCATCGTCTCCCGCGCCAGCCCGCGTTCGCGGATCGCCTCCACCCGCTTCGCCGGATCGACCACCAGCGCCGCGGCGTCGCGGAAGATCCGATCCCGGATCTCCCCCGCCGCCGCCCGGGTGAACGTCGTCGCGAGAATGCGTTCCGGCTCGACGCCGCGATCGACCAGCTCGAGGAACCGGCCCACCAGTCGGAAGGTCTTCCCGGTGCCGGCGGACGCGAGGATGCGGAGGTGCCGCGGACCGTCGGTGGCCGACCCATCTTCGGCGTGACCGGCGTCCGAAGCCTCGGCGGCCTCCGACGCCGGATCGGGGTGGAAGCCGGGATCCGGCACGAATTCGAGTTCGCCCTGCGGGTCGTTCATCCCTCGTCCTCCGCATCATCCTCGCCGCCCAGCGAACGGGTCCGCTGCACGAGCGCCATCGGATCGCCGTCCCACGGCGGATCACCGGTGAGATCGAAGTTGCCGTCGCGGATGTTCCGCACGACCTCCCGCGCCATGTCCATCGCCTCTTCGTGCAGTTCGTCGATCTTCTTCGACGGCGCAAAGCCGATCTTGCCGGGATCCGGCGTGACCAGGAAGTAGCCGGTCGCGACCTCCGCCGGCGCCGGAGCGCCGGGCAGGGTGCCGGCGTGGAGACCGCGATAGAGCGGGAGCTGGAGATCGATCCAGCGGCCCTTGGTCCGATGGCTGGGGTCCGGCCGCTTGCCGGCATCGGAAGTCTTGAAGTCGATCAGACGCCAGCCTTTTTCCGGATGATGATCGATGCGATCGATCCGTCCCCGCACCGGCATCGGCGCCTCGCCCGGAATGTCGAGCAACGCGTCGAGCTGATCTTCGACCGCGTGGATCCGCCAGCCTTCCGTGGCGAGTTCCGCCTGCCGGATCGCGACGACGCGAAGTCGCGCCGTGAGGATCCGCTCCTGCAGGAGGAGTCCGGCACCTCGCTTGGAACCGCACATGCGGTCGATCGCCTCCGACATCGCGTCGACCATCGTCTGATGGATCCGATCGGGATCGGCGCAGGGCCGCTCGCCCGCAGCATGTCGCGCGATGTCCTGCTGCCCGAAGACCTCGACCGCATGGTGCAGCACGGTGCCGAAGGTTCGCGCATCGAGTTCGCGACCGATCGGATCAGGCCCCCGAAGCCCCAGCACGTGCTTCAGCCAGAACCGATACGGCGAGGCGAGGTAGTCGCGGAACGCGGTGACCGAGAGCCGATCGATGTTGACGGTACGTGCCGCATCGTCCGCCCAGGTCGGACGCGGCCGACCGAATCCCGACACGTCCACGCCGCCACGGTTCCGGGCCGAGGGCCTGGTGAAGACGTCGACCACGCGTCGGGCCAGGGCCGGACCCCGATCACCGAAGATCAGTCGCGAGGGCACGTGGGGTTCCCCCCGAGGGTCGCGGCGAGGGACGAGGAAACGAGCGTCGGGATCGCGGCCGAGAATCGTGGACAGGACCCAGAGATCCCGGGCGTGCCGACGTGCCTCATCCTCGAGGCCCATGGTCGCCCGGAGCGAATCCGGAAGGATGGGATCGGTGAACCGCCCCGGCAGCGCGGCGTCGTGGCATCCGGTGACGACGACCCGCCCCGCCGGGTCGAACGGCGCTTCGAGCCAGCCGATGGTTTCGATCGCGGCGGGGTCCGGTGGATCCGGAAGCCGGGCGGGGTCGAGCGTTCCGAGCAGGAGACGGATCGCCTCGGCCGCGGTGACCGTCGGCTGGAGCGCCTCGGGGAGTGCAATCAGTTCGCCGACGGCGTCTCGAACCAGCCGAAGGATCTCCTCCGACCAGAGTCCCGCGGCATCCTCGTCGTCGAGCCGCTGCAGAACCTCGAGCAGTCCCGCAAGCATTCGATCGAGTCGATCGGTGGCCGTCACGCCCAGCGGCGCCAGGATCTCGGTGACCACCGCATCGGCGGCATGAAGCGTTCGCCGCGCCGTGCCCTGATCGGCTCGCTCACCGGCGTCCGGATCTCCGGGCCATCCGTCGGCGAGGGGACGCGGCATGTCGGACTCGGCCCACCGCGACCACGCCGCGGCGGCATCGAGGCCGTCGAGCCGGCGGCCGATCGCGGCCGCGAAGGCCGGGTCCGCCACCAGACGTCCGAAGCCGTCGGAATCACGTCGATTCAGATGGATGGCGAGCGTGCCGAGGGTGCGGGCGAGCCCGCTGCGTGCGAATGCTCTTCCGCCTGCGAGGTGGACGGTGACGCCCGCGGCTTCGATCTCGCGCCGAAACGATTCGGCGGCGGTCTCGTCCGCCACCACGATCGCGACGGATTCCGGATCGAGGCGGCCACCCTCCGCCGCGTCCGCCGCGGACGCCAGCATCTCGACCACCGCCTCCGCCTCGTCGATCGGCTTGTCCTCGATCTGCAGCGACGCGAGCGGAATCACCGGGGGCGTCGCGATCCAGTGCGCGGGCGCGACCCTTCCGATCGCATCGAATCGAGGATCCAGACGAGCATCCGGAAGAGCGTCGCCACCGGCCGGGGGCGCCGCGAGGATCATCGTGTGGACCGTGCATCCCGCGAGCACCGCCTCGTCGCGGGCCGACAGATCGACGACGCCGAGCAGGACGACCTCCTCCGGCGCGTCCATGAACGCCACTGTTCCTTCGACTTCATCCGATGCCCCCAGCCCCGCTTCGACCAGAAGACGCTTCGCCGTCTCTGGCGCAAGCCAGCCGAGGTTTCCGAGATCGGCCTCGGCCCGGGCCAGCAACGACTCGATTCGCCGGTATCGATCGGACTCGCCACCGAGCTCGACGGATCGTTCGACCGTCGATACCACGTCCGCCCAGTCCCGACCGGCCGCCGCGACGGTGCGATCCGCGTCGAGCAAGGCGTCCGCGACCGTGAATCGCTCGATCCAATCGGCGTCCGGGCGAATCACGCCCGCCAGCGTGTCCGCATCCGCGGCGCCGAGGACCGCGGCGAGCACGCCGCGGTGAAGCGGACGATCCGCCACGGGCTGTGCAGGTCGACCCCGCATCGAGAAGACGAGTTCCGAAGGCGTCGTGGTGCGGGGTGGCACGAACCGGATGCCGCGGCCCTCGGCCTCGGCGACCAGCGCCAGCAGGAACTGCCGACCGGCTCGCGCCCCGGGAACCACCACGAGGACCCGCGACAGGTCGACCTCGCCGAGCGCGTCGACCGGTCGATCGAGCAGGACCGAGGCCGCCTTGACCAGCGGTGCACCGCTTCCCAGATGGATCGGGGTGGAATGTTCCGGCATCGAGTGGCTCGCTCGGGCGGGGACGGACTGGCAAAGGTCGACGCGACGCGGGCCACACTGCCGGAACCGCCGGCCGCATCATCGGAGAACGCGGTCGATCGCGTCGACTGACCGCTTCCGGTCTGGAAACTCGTTCGATTCCCACCTCGAACCTCGGCCCGGTGTTCCGTCACGCCGGCCATCCGGCGGTTCGAGCAGCGCAGATCAGGGCAGGGTGCGAAAGCGGATGCCCATCTCGCCGGCCACCACTTCGAGGTCCTCGATTCGGATCCGACGGCCATCGCCGAGTTCGAAGCCCCGAGGCACACTCAGGAATCCACCCTCGGCCGGGTTCGAACCGCCTTCCACCGACAGCGACGCCGGCAGCATCGGATCCGACAGGAAGTCGGGGACGGGCAGCCGTCCCATCGACGTGCCACCGAGATCGAACACCACTGCCGTCGGCTCGAGCCTCGGCACGAGATCGAACACCGCGACCAGTCCCGCCGGTGATCGAACCGCGAGCCGGATCGCGTCATCGTCGAACCGGATGCGTGGCTCCGTCCAGCCCGCCGGAAGTTGGAATCGATCGTCATGGGCGAGCCAGGGGTCGAGCCTCGAGGCGAGCCAGTCGTTGACGTCGTCCTCGCCGATGGCGAATCCCCAGGGTGACGCGTCCTGACGGACCCGGGTCACCGTGGAGGCGATCCCCTGTTCGACCGCGTTCCCGCGGATCGCGACCTGCGGATCATCCGTGGCCGGGAACCACCATGCGGGACCCACGAAGACGAGTCCGGCCGCGATCAACGCGGGGGCCGCGACGCCGACCGCGACGACGGCGAAGATCCGGCGACGGCGGGTTCGAGGTTCCTTCGAGCCGGCGGCCACCGGCGGTCAGTCCTCGAACCGGGAGATCACGAGGGTGTCGTTCTGACCCCCGAACCCGAAGTTGTTGGAGAGCGCGACGTCGACCTGCGCGGGCCGGGCTTCGTTCGGCACGTAGTCGAGATCGAGGTCGGGATCGGGATGGTGGAGATTCCGCGTGGGCGGAACCATGCCGTGCTTGATCGCCATGGCGCTGGTGATGAGTTCCACGGCGCCCGCGGCGGCGATCAGGTGGCCCATCATGCTCTTGATCGAGCTCATGGGGATCGACGGCGCCAGCTCGCCGAACACCCGCTTCACGGCGCGGGTCTCGATCGAGTCGTTCTCCTTCGTCCCCGTCCCGTGGGCGGAGATGTAGTGGACGCAGGGACGCCCCTCGGCATCGGTCCCGGTCGGCGCAAGACCCGCTTCACCGAGGGCCTGCTCCATGGCCGCGGCGGCGCCCCGGCCGTCCGGCTGGATGTCGGTGATCCGGTAGGCGTCGCAGCTCGATCCGTACCCGAGGACCTCG
>NYSY01000055.1 GCA_002683215.1 Planctomycetaceae bacterium | reverse complement strand
CCCCTGACCGGAACGGTTCGACGGGCTGGAACCGTCCACCCGATAACGACCGCGAGCCGGGCGATCCACTGGATCGTCCGGCTCGCTTTTTGTCATCGGGGTCACTCAGCAGGCGTTTTCTTGGGTTCGAAGCGACTCAATCGGGATCTTTTTGCAGGAACCTGCGAAAAATCGCCTTACACTTGAGTAACCGCTTCTTTCTGCAAACCCGGAGTAAAAGAGACATGCGACGCGTAACCGAACTTCTCGGAGGCTGTGCCAGCCTCATTCTCGCCGCCGGAGTCCACGGCCAGTCTTGCGACACCGTGCTGAACACCGGCAGCCTCGACCTGACCCAGGGTGGCGTCTCCTGCGCTGACACCGGCGTCACCACCGCCAACTTCTTCGCGAAGAGCTACGACCTCGGTCTGCTCCTCCCCGGAGAGGACTTCGAACTCAGCTGCATCGAGTTCGGTGCGACCAACGGGAACACCACCGCCCTCGAATCGACGATCAGCGTCTACGTGGACACCGATGGTGGTGACCCGCGAGGCCCGGGGATCGATCTCGAACTGATCGACTCGACGACTATCGAACTCGCGGGTGCGAGCGGCAACGTGCTTCTTCAGGCTTCCTTCGACCCGCCCCTGTGCCTCGGCGCCGGTGGCACCTACGTCGTGGAGCTGGGCATCCCGCAGGCGACCGACGGCTTCGCCTCGATCGCCGGCAACGTGGGTCCGGACAGCCAGACCTTCATTCGCGCCGACGACTGCGGGCTGACGGAGTTCGTCACCTACGAATCGATCGGCTTCCCAACCCAGTTCTGGGCGCAGCAGCTGATCGGTGAGGCCGGTTGCGACGGCGTGGTCTGCGACTGCTACACCGGCAGCGACTGCTTCGTGCCCCACGAGGAGCCCGGCTGCGATGATCCCATCTGCAGCGCGACGGTCTGCTCGTTCGACCTGTTCTGCTGCGACGTCACCTGGGACGACAACTGCGCCGCCCTCGCCGAAGCCTACTGCGGCGTGACCGGCTTCCCCTGCGACTTCCCGACCGCGACCTCCACCGAGACCGAGCCCTGCGGCGAGGACACCAACGGTGGTTGCAACATGAAGGTCCCCGCCTTCGAGTCGATCTCGGTCGGTGACGTGGTCGCCGGCACCTACTTCGCCGACGAGGCGAGTGAGATCCGCGATACCGACTGGTACGAGTTCACGATCGACGAACGTTCGATCGTCACCTGGACCGTCTGGAGCCGGGTCGCCGTCGACAACTTCATCATCAATGATCAGTGCGACGACCTGCTCGCGATCGTCTCGGTCGGCAGTGGCGAATGCCCCAGCGTCAACACCGCCTGCCTCGAAGCCGGAACGTACCGTGCCTTCGTCGCCCCGGTGGTCGATGGAAACCTTCCCTGCGATCTCCCCGAATTCCCGGAATATGTCGCCTCGCTTGAAGCCGAGCCGACCGACGGCTGCCCCGGTTTCGACGAGTGTGCCGGTGGAACCGAGTCCATCACCCCCAACACCGGTCTCGAGCTCACTGCAGGCGGCATCAGCTGTGCTGCGGGCGGCATCACCACCGAGAACACCTGGGCGGTCACGCTCGATCTCGCGACCGGCACCACGGGCGGTTCCGACGTCTCCGTGTCCTGCGTCGAATTCGGCGTGAACAACGGCGGCTCCGCGGTTCCGGCCTCGGTCCAGCTCTGGATCGACACCGACGGTGGCGATCCGGTCGAGCCCGGCGTCGACCTCGAGCTGATCGGCACGCGGGAAACCGTGGCGGTCACCGGTGCGAACCTGCAGCGGGCCTCCTTCGATCCCCCGATCTGCGTCCCGGCCGACTCCACGCTCGTGGTCTCGATGAGCATGGAGCCCAGCACCGACGGTTTCGCGACCTTCGGTGGCAACAACCTCCCCTCCTCGAGCGGCACCTACATCCTCAGTGCCTCCTGTGGGCTCACCACCTTCACGAACCTGATCGACATCGGCTTCCCCGATATCAACTGGGTCGTGGATGTCGAAGCCGACCTCGAGTGCGGCGGCGGCAGCGACTGCACCGGTGACTTCAACGGCGACGGTGTCGTCGACGGTGCGGACTTCGGATTCATCCTCGCCGCCTGGGGCCCCTGCCCGGGTTGCCCCGAGGATCTGGACGGCAACGGTACCGTCAACGGTGCCGACGTCGGTCTCCTGCTCGCGGTCTGGGGCCCCTGCCCCTGATCCTGTCGGATTGATTTCGCTGAACTTCACGGGGCGGCCTTCGGGCCGCCCCGTGTTTCATTACGGGAATGCCGCATCACCCGCCCCCCGAACCGAGCGATCCGCCATAGGCTCTAGGACGCATGACGAATCCCCCGCTTCCACTCGCCTTGATACTGCCGGCCTGGCTCGGGTCGCTGGTCGTCCGACTGCTCGCACCGGTCGGCGATTTCACCAGGTTTTCCCTGGCGGTCCTGGCCTGGACCGTCGCCAGCCCCCGCTCCTGGATGAGCCGTCGTCGGATCGCCCCCCCGATCTTCACGGTCGGCGTCGCGAGCATCCCGGTCGTCGCGACAACCGGAATGTTCATCGGCATGATTCTCGCCCTCGAGGGGTTCGCCCAGTTCAATGCGCTGGGCATGGCGGACCGCATGGGCGGGATCATCAATTCCAGCGTCGTCAAGCAGATCGGCCCCGTGCTCGCCGCGGTGATGGTCGCGGGCCGCGTCGGCGGCGCCCTCGCGGCGGAACTCGGGACCATGCGGGTCACCGAACAGCTCGATGCGATGCAGGCGATGTCCGTGGATCCGGTTCGTAATCTGGTCGTGCCGCGATTCGTGGCCTGCGTGGTGATGACCCCGATTCTGACCATGTATTCGAACGCCCTCGGCGTCTGGGGCGCATGGGCGATCCTGACCGGCCTCTTCGGCGTGAACACCGCGGACTACTGGTACTACACGGGGCTCGTGGTCCACTGGTGGGACCCCGCCGCGGGGCTTCTCAAGAGCGTCTTTTTCGGCGCTGCGATCGGTCTGGTCTCCTGCTGGCGGGGCTTCAACTGCGTGGGCGGTGCCAGCGGCGTCGGGCGTGCGGCCACCAGCGCGTTCGTCACGAGCTTCCTCGCGATCATCGTGATCAATCTCGTGCTCGCGAAATTCCTGAACGAGCTCTACTACGTCTTCTTCCCGACCGGAATCCGGTCCGTTCTTGGCTGAGGCGTCGTCGTTCCCGTGGAGGGAACCGCGGTACGCACTGGGTCGAACAACCCCTTGATTCGGTACCGACGACCAGATCGACGACCAGGGAGTCCCACGAATGGCTGGCATGCACGGATTCATCGGCCTGATTCTCTCGGTGGTGTTCCTCGGGCCGGCGATGCCCGGTGCCCCAGTCACCGTTTCAGCGTCCGAGCCCACCCCCGTGCAGCAGGCTCAGGACCCATGGCCGGGACGCCCGAATCCGCCGCTCTACCGCAGCAACCCACGAGGCTACACCGTCGGGCTCTCGGTGGATTTCGGCACCGAACGATTCCTGATGGCGGGTGGCGCGATCGCGATGGACGTCGCGACGGTCGATACCACCGTGGTCGCCGATCTTCGCGGTCTCGAAGCCCTTGTCCGAATCAACGGAACGCCGGTGCCACCCGGCCTTCAGATCGAGGGTGATCCCGCGAGCGGGCAGCAGCGGGTGACGCTCACCCTTCCCAAGGGGGAATCGACGGCCGCCATCTCCACCCGGGTGACCTGGCCCGCGATCGCGTTCGACGTCGCGGTCGACGAGGCGGCGGCCGCACGGGTGACCTGGCCTCGGGAATGGCCGGAAACCGTGCGTCCGTATCTCGCCGCGAGCGAGCTCATCCAGTCGGAAGATGAGATCTTCAAGGCGTTCATCGAGAAGACCACCAACGGAAGATTGCGACGAACCCCGATCTACATCGCGGCCAAGGAACTCGTCCGAAGCGCGATCCTGCAATTCAGAAACGTCGAGGGTGGTTCGCTCTACCGCGAAGGCGACGGGCGGATCGTCGGATTTCAACTTCAGGGCGCCGTCGCGGCGACCTCCGCGACGCAGGTCACGCCCGCGGACATGGTCTGTGTCTGCGTCGCCGTGCTTCGCGCGGCGGGGATTCCAGCAAGGCCGGTGATCGGCATCCATTCTGGGGACGGCGACTCCGGGGACTCGAAGCGTCCCAAGGGACGTCGTACCTTCTGCTCCTGGGCCGAGTTTCATCTTCCGGGTGCCGGCTGGGTTCCCTTCGACCCGTTTGAAATGCGGGGGCAGGGACTGCGCCAGGCCGACATCGCCCGCCCCTGGCGGTGGTTCGGGACCATCAAGAGCATGAACCGCCGGGTCGGCATCGCCTACGACTTCGCGCCCTTCAACCACGGTCGCGTGCTGGGCTATCCCGCCGGCTGGGTGTATCGACTCGAATCAAGCGATCCGATCGTCGGCTTCGGCCTGCCGATCACCTCGATCCAGATGATCGGCCGCGGCACCGTACGGCCCTGATCCGGACGTGCCCAAAAACGGACCCGTCCCGATGCGGGACGGGCATCGGGACGGGTCCTCGGGAGCAGGCTGGAGCCGGGCAGGTCCAGCCGTGATTCGCAGGATCATCTCAGGGGCGCGACGTGTTCTTTCTGGACGCCTCGCTCTTTCGGCCGGTCTTCGAAACACTGATTCCTCTGGAAGGCGACCCCTCGCCGCGACTCCGATTCCGCCTGTTGCTGCGGATGTCGCGGCTGGAGTTCGTCCGTCCGAGTTCGATCACCCGGCGGCCGCTCCCCGTACCGTCGACGCGAACCGGCGATTCGACGTCCCGGCGTTGAACGAAGTGTTCCGGATCGCCTCCGATGACGAGCTCGGTCTCGAAGATCGCCTTGTCGCCCGAAGTGATCCGGCCGTGATGCCGCATCGTGAATCCGCGTTCGATCGCGGGGGCGTCGAATCCGGGCCAGGGTGCTCCGAAATGAGCGTCGGCGACGGCGGTTCCCGCACCGCCGCCTCCCATCATGAAGGGGCCGGTGTGCAATCGTCTCGCGGAGGTTTCGTCGAGCCTGATCTCCCAGAGCGATTCGCCCATGGGGACGTCGACCACCCCGCCAGCCTGGTCCATCTCCAGCGTCACTCGAACACTGCCACCAAGCTTCGACGCGTTGGAGATCACGGGATCGAGCAGAAACGCGGCCCGCATGTCGTATACGTGTCGATCCCCGGTGAGATTATGGATCGAGGCCTTGCCGTCGAGTCGGGCGTTCCCCGTCGGGTCAAGGTCCGCGGTCCAGTTCCAGGTGATCTTGAAGGTGCCCGAGGGGTCCTCGTGTTCCCCCACGAACCGCAGGTCACCCTTGATCATGGTCCCGGTGGCGACGAGGCGTCGCGGCGCTTCGTCGTCGACGCGAATCTCGACGATCGCTCGATGGTCGGAAGCCGTGGGATCCGCGCCGGCGTTCCCGGCGGCCGTCGCGACCGAGGCAAGTCCTCCGAAGAGGAGGGTGATGCATGCGAATGTGGTTGACAGACCCTTCATGTTCGTCCCATCTCCCCTGAATCGAAGTCCGTCGGCCCGTCGTCGGACCGCGGTCCTTCCGACCGTCGAATTCGCCGGGGGGCGGGGCAAGTGATTTCGAATCCGATCGAGGCGACATGGTCGGTCTGGTCCGGTGATGCCGGTCATGACGGTGACCGATCGGCCCCTTCGGCACGGTGGGACGGGCCTGATCAGTGGAAATCACGACTCCGGAGCCCCGCGGTCCGAATCGCGTTCTCACCGGGGCGATGTTCGCGAGTGCGGGAGACCACCAGGTGGACCACGTCGTGACGGCGCTCGATCCGACCGTCCGCGATCAGGATCCCGGCATGTCGAATGGTTCGTCGATGCCGGGCGTACACCCGGGGCTTGACGATCAGGTTCGCGATGCCGGTCTCGTCTTCGAGGGTGAGGAAGACGATGCCGCCCGCGGTCGAGGGACGTTGTCGTACGAGCACCACGCCCGCCACCGAGATCCTCGCCCCGCCCGGGCAGCTGCCTTCGTCCGTCATCTCCGATGCGAATCGCACGCCGAGGGCCGCCAGTTCGCGGCGCATGCAGGCGAGGGGATGTCGATCCACCGACAATCCCGACGAGGCGTAGTCGTCGACGATCGATTGAAGCGGAGTCGTCGGCGGCAGGACCGCCGGTGGCTCCTCGATGCCTCCCCCGCCGGACCGGCCAATCACATCGGCGAGATCGCGGGGCTCGCCATCCGGCGGCGTCTTTCCGACGCGTCGCACCGTCGTTTGTGGTTCGTTCCTGCCTTGGTTGTCGGGATCGACTTCGGCCTGACCGCCTTCGCGATCGAAGCCCATGGTGTCGGATACCTGCTCGAAGAGCGGAAGGTCGTCGTCATCCCATCGCTGAAGTCGCCACAGGGCCTGTTGGCGATCGATCCCAAGGGATCGAAACGCGTCCGCACGGGCGAGACGGCGAAACGCCCCCACGGAGGCGCCGCTCGCGCGGCGAAGCAGATCAAGGCATTGAAACGGACCGTCACGGCGAATCGCATCGACGATCATTCGAGCCTCGGATTCGGCGAGGCCGCGAACCAGGCGCAGTCCCAGCCGGATCGCGGGTTGGTCGACCGCGACGGAACGTCGTGTGAAAGGCCGCGCGGCGCCGGCCCCGGAATCGACGATGTCCCAGGGGTTTGCCGTTCCACGTTCCAGCGTGCAATCCCAGTCGGACGCCTGAACGTCGATCCGTCTGATCTCGACGCCATGCTCACGGGCGTCACGAATGATCTGGGCCGGGGCGTAGAAGCCCATCGGCTGACTGTTCACCAGCGCCGCGGCGAATGCAGCAGGCGCTCGGCACTTCAACCATCCGGAGGCGTATACCAGCAGGGCGAAACTGGCCGCGTGGGATTCGGGGAAGCCGTACCCACTGAATCCGCGGATCTGGGTGAACACCTGTTCGGCGAACTTCCGGTCATAACCCCGGGCCGCCATTCCCGCCTGCAGTCGTTCTCCGAAGGCGGCGATCGCATCCCCCTTTCGCTTCCAGGCCGCGATGGCGCGTCGAAGCTCGTCGGCCTCGCCCGGTGTGAATCCCGCGGCGGCCACGGCCAGGGCCATCGCCTGTTCCTGAAACAGTGGAACTCCGAGGGTCTTCTCGAGAATCCGGCGCACGGCGCGATCGGGGTATGCGGGTATCTCCTCCCCGTCCCGGCGGCGGAGATACGGATGCACCATGTCTCCCTGGATCGGCCCCGGACGGACGATCGCGACTTCGATGACGAGATCGTAGAAGCATCGTGGCCGGAGTCTCGGGAGCATCGACATCTGGGCCCTCGACTCGATCTGGAACACGCCGACGGTATCCGCCCGGGAGAACATCTCGTAGACGTCGGGATCCTCGGCGGGAATCTCGTGGAATCGGAGTGGAGGCCGAGCCGTCCCGGTCCCACCGCGGATCTCGTCTCCATCGCGCCCTGAACGATCCTCGTTGATCAGATCGATGGTCCGCCGGATGCAGGAAAGCATCCCGAGCGAGAGGCAGTCGATCTTGAGCATGCCCATCGCGTCGATGTCATCCTTGTCCCATTCGATCACGGTCCGGTCCGCCATCGCCGCGTTCTCGACCGGCACCATCTCCCAGAGCGGGCCGTCGGTGATGACGAATCCGCCGACGTGCTGGGACAGGTGACGTGGAAAGCCGAGCAAGGCTTCCGCGATCAGGAAGATCCGGCGAATGGTGGGATCTTCGGGATCGATACCGAGCTCGCGGACCCGGCCCCGATCGGCGACCCCGTCGATCCACCATTCGATGTCGGTGGCGAGCCGGTCCACCAGATCACGGGAGAGTCCCATGACCATGGCGACCTCCCGCATCGCGCTTCGCCCTCGGAAGGTGACCACTTCCGCGACGAGGGCTGCTCGATCCCGCCCGTACTTCTCGTAGACGTACTGGAGAACCTCCTCCCGGCGTTCGTGCTCGAAATCGATGTCGATGTCCGGAGGCTCGTCTCGTTCGCGGCTGATGAATCGCTCGAAGAGCATGTCGATCCGCGTGGGATCCACCGCGGTGATCCCCAGGCAGTAGCACACGGCGGAATTCGCCGCCGCACCACGCCCCTGACAGAGAATCGAACGCGACCGGGCGAACCGGACGAGATCCTCGACGGTGAGAAAGTACCGGGGATAATCCAGTTCATCGATGAGTTCGAGTTCGTGTTCGAGCTGTCGCCGCACCGAGGTCGGAATGGTCGGGCCGAACCGTGTTCGCGCCCCACGCTCGACGAGCTCGCGAAGATGCTCCATCGGCGTCCGCATCTTCGGCACGACCTCCGAGGGATACTGGTATCGAAGCCGGTCCAGGCGGCAGGCCCGGCTTCGTTCGACGATCTCCAGCGATCGGGCGACGGCTTCCGGATGATCGAAGAAAAGATCCGACATCGAAGCGCCGTTTCGAAGACGGCGTTCGTCGTTCGGCCAGAGCCGTCGCCCCGCGGTCTCGATGACGCACCCCATCCGGATGCAGGTGAGGACGTCCTGGACGGACCGGCGCTCCCGGGCATGGAGGTGGACGTCGTTCTGGGCGAGCAACGGAACTTCCAGTCGTCGCCCCAGGTCCGCGATCCGCTCGACGTGCAGATCGTCGTCGTCACCGCCGAGTCGCTGCACCCCGAGGGAGAGGGCGTCTCGTCGGTGCAGATCACCAAGCGTCGCCAGGCCCTCCACCACTTCGATTCGAAATCGATCGATCGACTGGGTGGGGAGCACGGTGACGGCGATGCCGACATGGTGCTGGAGAAGATCATGAACGGTCAGCAGACAATGGCCCTTCGGTGCGGCTCGTTTCCCGATGGTCAACAGCCGGCAGAGCGTCCGCCATCCCTCCAGGTCCATCGCATGGAGCGCCACCTCCACCCGATCGGATGGCGGCGCGAGTGGATCGCGTCGCTCCCAGTCCAATCCCGCCGATCCGGCCTTCCGGTCCCGCCACAATTCGACTCTGGCGCCGGGCACGAGATGGATCCCCGCTTCACGTGCCGCGAGATGGGCGCGCACCATGCCGGAGACCGTGTGGCGATCGGTGAGCCCCATGGCCGGTGCGCCGAGTGCGGCCGCCCGCGCGATGAGCTCCTCGGGATGGCTCGCCCCGCGAAGAAAGGAGAAGTTGCTCGAAACCACCAGGTCGACGAAAGCCGCACCGCCTTCCGCGGTCTCGGCGGTGGCTGGCGCGGGTGTCGACCTTGAACGTCGCCGCCACGGATGCATCTGGAACTTGTCGGGCGGCTGGTCGGGCATGAGATCAGGCCCACGTCCCGTGCAGGAACCATCGTCGATCGGACGACGCCTGAAAGATCCAGACCCAGGTTCCGGAATCGAGTTCGAGACGCCAGTAGTCACGGCGATACTCGCAGGAAAGCTCGTCTTCCCGAATGCCATCGCGTCCCGCCGATCGCCACCAGGGGGCGCCGATGCGTTCCGGCCCTCGAGCGAATCCCACGGCATGCGGCGAGCCTTCGTGAAACACCGAGGCGGGAATCCCCCGGTCGCATCGAACCTCGATTGAAATCGGCGGTCGGTGGATGATCGTCGGCCGCGCTTCATCCCCGAGCGCGGCGGCCGTTCCGTCCGCCTTCTCGCCATCCGCCTCCGAAGTCGCTCCATCGACGGAGACGATTCGAGATTCGTCCTCCGGTACGTGGCCGGACGACGCGGACATTCGTCGGACGGTGTTGGGACCGAAACGAGCCTGCACGGCCTCGATGAATTCCGTGACTTCGATCTCGACGGGGGCGATCCCCGCACCGCCTTCACGCGATCCCGGAGAATGGATCATGGGGGATGATTCATGGGCGATTCGCCGATGCCGCGGAACTTCGAGCTCGATCGCGTCGACGCCGTCATCGAGCGGCAGCCGCTCGATCACCGGCTGAAGCATCGTCCACAAGCGTCCGCGACGACGGGTCGGACGCCGCGGTTCCACGACCTCGACCCAGTCCCCGGTCATCGGTCGTTCGGCCTTCAACCGGACGACGCACGCCCCGGATTCGAGTGTTTCAAGTCGGTGCCGGAGATCCTTGAGGAGATCCGCGACCGCCAGTTCGATCGCTTCTCGAGATCGAACCGGCCCATCGAATTCGCGTCGTACCGCGACGGCGTTCGGCGGACGCACCGGATCGATGATCGTCGGGATCCGGCCCGTCGCCTGATCCAGCCGATGAAGCACGGCCGATCCGTATCGGGCCGGCAAGGCGGCTCGGGGGAGCCGACGAAGCTCTCCCACGAGTCTCACGTTGACCGCACGCAATGCCTCCAGAGTGCCGGAATCAAGGCCGATCGCCTCGACCGGAAGCCCCTCCAGACGGCTCGCGTGTTCACCCGAAGGAACGATCCGGTGATCCGGCGGCGCCGGGGCATCGATCGCCTCGCCCGGCCGTCCGTGCCTCGGGCGTCGCTCGGGAGCGTGGTGATCCGTGCCGAACGGTCGCCAGGCGTTCCGGTATCCGGCCCAGGCCCGCGCGGCCACCGCGGTGTCCGCGATGGCCATGGAAAAGGTGAAACCGTGACGCGTGAAACATCGTTCCATTCGATCCAGCAGTCCCACCTCGCCCCCTTTTCTCCTCAGGAGCCGACGACAGCCCGAGAGATCGAGCAGGATTCCGGCTTCACCATCCACCACGGCGACCGGCGCAAAGCGGAGACACGCGATCGTGAGTCGACGAAGATCCGTGCGATCACGTCGAGGCGTCGATGGCGACTGCAGCGTCGACTCCGGACGGAATCCGCTCGACGGATTCGAGGCCATGAGGGCTCGCGCCTCCGCAAGCGTCATCATCCGGCGAACGCCCGCCTGCGCCGACTTCGAACAACAGTCGATCACCCGTTGCACGTTGTTTCGCAGGTCGACCACCAGCACGTGCCCGACGGCGTCTCCCTGGAGTTCTCGCGTTCCATCGCCGAACTTCATCGCCGGACCGCGATTCCGGTTCCGGAAAGAGTCCGGCGAGCTTCTTCCCGACCGGCGTCGGTGTCGACGCCTCGCAAGGTCCGTGGGCAGGTTCGGCAGTCTGATCGAGGCGAATCTTCGAAGCATCGGCTTCCTTTTCAATCGATGAATCGGCGGTGGGCCGGGTACGGATTTCGGCGGCATCCGGTCGCGTGGCGTTCCCAGCCGGCCAGTCGTCGGAGACGATCCCCTCGAGGCATTCGCCTTCGGCCGGAGCGGCCTGTGGCATTCGGCATCGAAGGAGGCGGAGCCGCCAACGCCTCGAATCGAGGACGGGCGTGACACCGTCGGGTGACGGATGACGCATGGTCGGTACCGGCTCGATCAGCCATCGGGTCGACGCGGAGGATCGAATCCGGGCGTCACCCGGCGGGCGAACCATCATCACCAGCAGCGGCGAATCCCCGCGGCGGCGCCGTTCGAGCAATCCCAGTTGGATGCGTCGGCTGTCGAGGGCATCGAAGGCGCTTCCGTCGACGACCACCGAATCGATCGCCGGCGTTCGGATCGCGGTCTCCAGGCACCAGCGTCTCGATGCCCGATCGTCTTCGTCCGGAAGGATGAAGATGGATCGATCGATCAACCGGGCATCGGCGTCGGATGGCGTGTCTCCAAGGGCGTTCGGCGCCCCATCTTCGCCACGCTCCGGCACCGGCGCGTTGGTGATCGCGGCCATCCCAGGCGTACGTCTTGAGACGAGATTCCAGGGCCCGGGCAGGCATCGGCGGCCGATCCATGCGATGTTGGGAGATGATCGGCCGCGATCGTCGTGTTCATTTCGCAGGCGGTGAAGCATCCCGATCACCGGCCCAAGACACGGCACCCAGTCGCTCGTGATCCTGGGGCTCGACACGTCACCTGAAGCGGCGAACGGGTCCCCGAGCCATTCGTGCATTCCATGGCGGATCAATCCACCGCCGACGCCGGCATCGATCGCGTCACAGCCCGTGGCAATTCGTTCCAGTTCGATCGCCGGAGCTTCAAGGCCATCGCGACGCCGATGCGCCGAATCATCATCCATCTCGATATCGGTGGGCTCGTCCGCGCCTCGCCCCTCGGGTTCGACGTCATCATGCCCCTGGTCGATGTCGGAAGCCGTCTTGATGCGCCATCGGGCGAGCAGTCGATCCTGACGTTCGAGCCCTCCGCCTCCGACGACCAACTGATCGATCGCTTCCTGAATTCGCTGGAGCTCGGCTCTTCCTGTTTCGGTCGGCCGGCCGTCGCTCTTCTGATTCGCATGATCCACATGATCCATATGATCCGGTGGATTCGGTGAATCCGGTTCAATCCCGGGTGGCTCCAGGAATCGACCATGCTCGTATTGTCGTCCGAACTCGCTTGATGCCATTCGATGCAGCTCCACAACCACAGCCCCGCGAAATTCATCGCGTTGAACGGTCTCTGCTTGGCAGTGAACATGCCGAGCACCCTTTGGTTACATGGCCTTCCTGGGCCTCCGTCGCGCCTCCGTTGCGCGGTATCCGATCAGCTCCGAGGAAGCCCTCGAAGACTTCTTGAACTCGAAGACTTCTTGAACTCGAAGACTTCTTGAACTCGAAGACTTCTTGAACTCAAAGACTTCTTGAACCCAAAGACTTCTTGAACCCAAAGACTTTGGAGGCCCGGTGTCCCCGAGGATCCCGTACTGCAGAAGCCCCGCTTCTGCCTGAAGAACAGGCGGAATCCGAGCGTCTGACCGCTTCTGATCGGATTTTGTTAGGGTATCTTTCGGTCGACCGGTGTCAACCCGAAAATCGAGGTTCATGGGCCGGTTTCGCCGGGCCACGCGCGCGGGTCATCGCAACCAGCGTCGGATCATGCCGCGAATTCCGCGTTCGTCGAGCCGATTGATGGTCTTCCAGTTTCGAATCGCCCAGGGGATCAATCCGAACACCGAACCGAGGAATCGGACCGGTGCGAGTCGCCGAGCGGGAACCGGCAGCCCCATCGCCTTCGCGGTCCGGCCCGTCAACAGACGGAGCCAGATGATCTCGGCCGCTCCCAATGGCTTCGGAGGGGTGGCGGCGCCTTCGAAACTTGAATTGGACCGTTCGAATTCCGCATCTTCGAAATCGGGGAGTTCGAGATGCCGGCGGATTCGAGCCATCACTCCGGGAGGATCGGCCCGAACCTCGTCGAGCCGAACCAGCATCACGGAGTCCGGCCAGCCGGCGGCGGCCTGCATCGCCTCCTGCAGCGTGCGGCGACAGACCAGGCTCGCGAGCATCGGGTGATACAGGCGGTGGAATTGCGAGCGAATCTCGGATGATTTCCGATCGCCCTGGTGCTTGTAGGAGCGAAGAAATGCTTCGGGTTCTCGAACCATCACCAGTACTCTCGACTCCGGCATCGCATCGAAGATCCGATCCAGATGCTGAAGATGGTGTGGAGTCTTCTCCACCCAGATCTCACGCCCCGCATGGCAAGCGATCGCCTCGCCAATCGCCTTGAAGACGGTGGCGGGCTCGCTCCCGACCGGAGATTTCCGAATCGCCGCCGCACCCGCTTCGGGCAGATCATGGCGATCACTCGCCAACGCCCCCGGCCCGTTGTACGGGACCAGAATGTTGTTTTGAAGCAGTTCCGCCGCGCGGGTCAATTCGTCTTCGCCCAGCCGCCCGGCATCGTCGGGGGCGACCCAGTGGCGTCCCCAGAAAAGCGATTCCCCGTAGGCCGCGACACGTGGATCCGCATTGAGGGCTCGTATCATGGCCGTCGTTCCGCCCCGTGGCATGCCCATGACCAGGCGGGGTGGATCCGAGATTGTCGACGCCGGAGTCGCAGTCATCGGTGCATCATCATGGTTCGGGATCCTCGGAGCAACCGCTCGCCCCGAAAAGACCATCCTCCCGCACCGGTGGATCCAGAAGCGTTGGTCCGTCGTGCCGCACGTCGTTCACGCGATCGCCGATCGGTCGGGCCGTCAGCAGGTCCGCGGGCGCCGGATGAAGAAGCCGCCCCAGCCGGACGCCGTCATCGGCGTCTCCACCTTGGTGCGCGAGCCAGTCGGCCACGCCCGTCTCGTTCAGAAGAACCGGCATCCGGTCGTGGATCTCCGTGAGCGTGGCATTCGCATTGGTGGTGAGGATCGCGAACCCCGGCATCGGCCCGCCACGCTCCAGAATGCCCGCGAAACACATCAACGCTCCGTCGCCTCGTTCGATCGCGAATGGGTCGCGTCGCCGACCGGATCGACGCCATTCATAGAAGGCACGGGCGGGCACGACGCATCGTGAGCATTCCGCCGCCGATCGGAAGGCCGGCTTTTCGAAGACGGTCTCCGCGCGGGCGTTGGCCAGTGGTCGCCCGGAACGCCCATCCGACCGCCACGCCGGCACGATGCCCCATCGGGCCAGGTCGAGGCGTGGGGCCGCCCCAGTGGAAGCCACCATGATCGGCGCCAGGGTGGAGGGCGCGATGTTCCAACGGGCCGTGAAGACACCGCCCGTCCCGCCACGGCATCCGAGAAGATCCACGAGTTCACCGCCGCCGAGATCGAGGGCGTATCGTCCACACATGTGCCACTCCGTACCGGATCTCGAATCGACCCGGGTTTCGAAAACTAATACCGTGATCGAATCGGACGGGACTGTCCAGCCTTCCCATCGATGGAGCCCCCCATCATGCATCTCCAGCCCAGACTTCTTCGGCCGACGCCCCTCCTCGCTTCAACCATGGCGATCGGCACCTTCTTCTCGGGAATCCTGAACGGTGCGTTCGCCGCACCGCCGGGCGTCCCGGAAGTGGAGATCACGCCACCGATTTCATCACCGTCGATTCCATCCCCGGCCCCCATCGCCTCCGATCCGGCCCCCATCGTGCCGGAGGCGGTGGCGATGTTCGACCTTCGACGCCTTCCCACCGATGCGGTGGCGTCATCCGGAGTCGATCCCGCCGACCTCGTCCTGTTCCTCCTGGCCGAGGCGGCTGGACGGAACGGAACCGTCGAACGTCATCGCGACTGGATCGTCGCCCGAGGCACGCCCGCGGCGATCGACGCGGTTCGGACCGCGCATGCGGCGCTGATCGGTACGGTCGTTCCACCGGCGCGGGTGCAGGCGATCGTGCTCGAAATCGACCGGTCGCACCCGGACACTCGAGCGATCCTCGAAGTTCTCGAAGCCGGACCGCTCTCCCCGGAGACCCTTGCCACGCTCGAATCATCGCCGGCCGTCGCCGTGCTGGATCGCCCGAGCTTCGACAACCCGATCGAATCACCGGCCATGCCGCTCCCCGGAAGACCGATCGGCGAGGAATTCAAACTCACCGTGTCCGTCCCCAGCGTCGACGGAGAAGCAGGCCGATACCGCATCGCCTTCGAGCGTGCCCGGGAACGAACACTGGGGCGTCGCCGCGATCGAAGCGGATCTCGCTTCGAAGTCGATGCGACGATCAACACCGAATCCTTCTCGCCGATCATCGCCCGACCTTTCGCCGAGGCGGAGATCCGGGAGCTTGACGGCGGTCGTCGACGGATCCAACTCGATCCGCCGAAGAATTCGGACGATGTGGTCGCGGTGCTCCTCCGGCTCGAGTCGATCGACGCCGAGGATGCCCGGTCCCGGGGCCCGGTGTACCGACCGATGAAGGCGACCCGCGACGGCATCGGTCTCGCCTACTTCGATCGAGAGATCGCCCAGGTCATGGGGCATTTCGCCGCCGGCTGGCTCGAGCGCCCCGAACGGGAGCGCGAGGAACGCACGGATCTGCTGGTCGACATGCTCGGCATCCGACCGGGCATGGCGGTGGCGGACATCGGCGCCGGCTCCGGATATTTCACCCGTCGAATGTCCCCGAAGGTCGGCCCCGCCGGGCGGATCTACGCGACCGACATCCAGCCGGAGATGCTGCAGATCCTCGGCGATGGACTCCGCCGGGAGGGAATCGACAACGTCGAACCGGTCCTCGGCCGGGTCGATGACACCGGGCTCGCCCCGGAGTCGGTCGACCTGATCCTGCTCGTCGACGTCTACCACGAATTCGACCATCCCTGGGAGATGTCGCGTTCGATGCATCGGGCCCTGCGTCCGGGCGGTCGCGTCGCGCTGGTCGAGTACCGCGCTGGTGACCCGGACGTTCCGATCAAGCCGCTCCACACCATGACCGAGGCGCAGGCCCGACTCGAGTACGAGGCCGCCGGATTCCGCCTCGTCGAAAGCCGGGTCGAGGGGCTGCCGTGGCAGCGACTGATGATGTTCGAGAAGCGGGCTGAAACGGGGAACGACGCCACGGAGCCCCCGGTGAAGCCCGGTACGCCCTGACTGCCGTTCGCCGATCGCGTTCAGGCTCCGACCAGTTGATCGACCGCGGCCATCAGTTCGTCGAGACCGAACGGCTTTCGAAGAAGTTTGACCGCCTTCCAGTCCGGCGCGTCGAATTCGTTGTTGCCGGTGATGAAGACCACCGGCACGTCCATCCCGCGCCGCTCACGGATCGTCGCGGCGATGACGTCGCCCGTCTTCCCCGGAAGGTTCACATCCATCACCAGTACGGTCGGGGACCAGGCTTCGGCGATTTCCAGGGCCGTCGAGGCGTCGGCGGCATCGCGGACTTCGAAACCGCCGACCGTCATCGCTTCGAGCAGCATCGGTCGAAGCAGCGGGTGATCCTCCGCCAGCAGCACTCGGATCGCGGACCGATCGGTTCCGCCCGGCCTCGCCCCGGAACCGGTCGCGTCCGCCGCCTCCGACTCCGGCAAGATCATCGACACGACGGTCCCCGTGCCGGTGATCGATTCGATCTTCAGCTCGCCTCTGCAGCCGTCGACGAAGTTCTTGACCATCGCGAGTCCCAGCCCGTTGCCCGAACGTCCCTTCGTGGAGTAGAACGGTTCGATCGCCCGGTTCCGGACTTCATCGTCCATGCCCGCCCCGTCGTCTCGAATCGCGATCACGATCCGTGAGGGTTCACCAGCACCCGCCGACGTCCGATCGACCGACACCTCGATTCGTCCCGAACCCGATATCGCATCGCGAGCATTGACGACGAGATTCAGGACGGCCTGCTGGAACTGATTGCCGTCGGCGAGGATTCGGTGATCGCCCGCCCGGAGGTTCTCGCCGATCGAGACGCTCGCCGGAACCGCGGGCCGGACCAGGGCGAGGGTCTCCCGACAGATCTTCGAGACATCGACGACGGTTCGGCGGATCCGGGTGGGGCTCCCGAGCATCATCATGTTCTGGGTCAGCGATCTTCCGCGGGTCACCGCCGCCTGGATGACCTCCAGCGACTCCGCCACCTTTGGAGGAATCTCCGTCTCGAGGCTCGCGAGCGACGCATGACCACGGATCGCCGCGAGGACGTTGTTGAGATCATGCGCAAAACCGCCGGCGATGGCGCCGAGTGCTTCGGTCTTCTGGGTGGCGAGAAGCGTCTCCTCCATCGCACGTCGTCGCGAGATGTCGGAGATCACGCCGACCACGCGCCTCGCCGCGCCTTCCTCATCCGATTCGAAGGCACGGCCATGTTCGCTCACCCAGATCTCACGTCCGTCCTCGGCGTTCAATCGATATTCGACCGTGAACTCCTTCACCCGGCCGGAGCAGATCGACGCCCAACGATCCCCGACGCCCGATCGGTCCTCCGGATGAAGGGAGGCTCGATCCGGCGGAGTGCGTTCCGCATCCGGCCCGAGAATCGCGTTCGTCCGCGAGGAGACGCTCGACGCTTCGAGTCGACCGTCGGCCGCGAGGGTGTAGTCCCACGCCCCGGCATCGATCGCGTCGAGTGCCAGTGAGAGTCGCTCTTCGTCCTCCCGAGCCGCCCGCTCGCTCGCCTTTCGGGCGGAGATTTCCCGGATGAAGCCGCTGAAGGAGAGGCCCGAGGCGGTTGGAATCGGATTGATCGAGAGTTCGACGGGGAATCGACGGCCGTTGCGATCCTGCGCTTCGATCTCGATGCGGGTTCCGAGGACCGGTCCTTCACCCGTTTCGATGAAGCGGGCCATCCCCCGTTCGTGGGCTTCGCCGAATTCGGCCGGGATGATCGTCTCGGTCAGTCGTTTTCCAACCGCCTCCGCCCGCGACCAGCCGAACAGCCGCTCCGCCCCGGTGTTCCAGACGACGATCCGGCTCTCCGGATCGCAGGTGATGACCGCGTCGAGCGCGGTATCGACCAGAAGGCGGAGCTGCTGGTCCCGTGCCTCCGCGGCATCGATCGCGGCTCGTTCCGCCGTGACATCGATTCCGATTCCGCTGGTGCCGATGACTCGACCGTCGTCGTCGTGACGGGGACCGATGCTGACCCGGTAGATGTTGGTATCGACTTGCTGCTCGAAGGCGATCGTCGCCCCTTCCAGCACGCCCTTCACCACCTCCCGAAGGCGGCCGTCGGCGTCAAGGAAGTCGACGAGGGATCCCGCCCCGGAATCGCGGGAATGCACGCCGCCTCCGGATGCGGGCTCGAGGAGCCCACCTTCGAGATCGGTCTCCCAAGCCACGAGCGGGAGGCGCGAGATCGCCTCGCGCGAGACTTCAAGTCGATCTTTTCGGTGCACCGACACCCCTTTCGCCAGCCGCCGCTCGATCCGTTGGACCGAGCTTCACTTACGGATTCAGTGCTCTTCGCGCACCTTGGGATCGCTGAAGATCATGTAGATCGCACCCAGTGCGATCGCGAGCATGGTGACCACCGCGAACATGCCCAGAACGTAACCCATGACTTGACTCCTTCGGCCCGAGGGCCGCGATCCGAGGGTGCTCGACCTCCCGCGCTCCGGGAGATCATCAATACCAATACCGAAGGTGGGACTCGAACCCACACTCCCTTGCGGGAAACGGATTTTGAATCCGTCGCGTCTGCCAATTCCGCCACTCCGGCGAGGTCGTCATTCTATCGATCCACAGCGCTTTCGGCCGTCGAAAGATCTCGATCCGAGCGATCATTCCCGAGCCGTCGATCCGTCCGGTCGGTCGCATTCCGCCGAGGGTTCGGTCAACGACTCGTTCGCGGCGAGAATGCCCCGCCCCCCTCCCCAGCGAATCCAGCCTGAGATCCCGATCATCAGAAGACCCACGATCACGAGGGCGTGGAACGGGGACATCTCCGCCTTCGCCACCAGGGCCCAGTAACCGGCCGAGGCGAGGGACATGAGCAGGAAGGAGATCGCGTTCGCGGTCGCGAGGACCCGTGCCCGCTCGCCCGGCGCGGAACACAGCTGCTGGATCGCCTGAAGTGGAATCAGGTAGAACCCCGCGGCGACGCCGGCGGAGAAGAGGGCCGCCCCGAGCAAGGGAAGGCCGAGCATGGTGATGGGCGTGACGCCCAGCACGAGGAAGATCCCGCCGAAGACGAAACCACCCCGGATCACGAACTCACCTCGGATCCTCGAGCCCGAAAGCCGCCCTGCCAGCAGACAACCGATGCCGATGCCCAGTCCCATGCTCGCGAGCAAAAGGCTGCTCTCCGTCATCGTGAATCCCAGCGGGGTCGAATACTCGGGGATCACCGCGATGACGACGATCCCACCCGCGTAGAACCACGCCCACGCCAGCGCCGCAGACCAGATGAGCCCCGGACGCATGGAACGAATCGCGTCGAGGTACGGGGAGAACGGATTCAGGCGTCGTCTCAATTCCGGCTGCTGCGGAACGAGGCCGCGGATCATCAGGCTTGAGCCGAGCCCGACCAACGCGAAGAGGAGCAGGACGACGCCCACCGCGTGCTCGGACCACTGCAGCAACGGGCCACCGATTCCGATTCCGAAGAGGATCGCGATGTTGGTGCTCAGATTGACGATGCCGTTGGCCTCGTTCAGCCGATCATCGCCCACGATCTCGCGGATCGAGCCGTACTTGGACGGACTGAAGAACGCCGACTCCGACGCCAGCAACGTGTAGGCGACCAGAACCATCCAGGGACTGTCGATCCAGAATCCGTAGAGTGCCAGGCCGGCGATCGGAACTTCGGCCAGCCGCGTCGCCGTGATGATGCGGTTCTTCGATCGCCGGTCCGCGAGTTGCCCGGCGAATCCCAGCAACAGGACGAACGGCACCGTGAGCAGGAGGTTCACGATCCCCGTGCCCCCCTCACCAAGCGTGTCGAACCACTTCTGCCCTTTGGCAAACTGCAGCAACAAGACCGTCTTCAGAATGTTGTCGTTGGTCGCACCCGCGAATTGAGTGATCACGAGGCCGGTGAAGTTCCGGCTCCAGAGCCGTTTCCCGGTCCCGGCCGAGGGACGCTCGGAATGTCCAGAATCGTTGTTCGGCATCGCAGGAGGCTACCACTCCGGCCAGGAGATCGCCGGGATCGGGTTCAGCGGCCCGGGAACTCGCCGCCCGGGGTTCGAAGGACGAGATGGGCGTGATCGAACGACGGCGAGGTGTTCGAGAATTCGATCAGGAGGGATGGTGAATCGATCCGCCAGTAGTGCGGGCCCGAGCGGCTCCCCGCCCCCGCCCAACCGAAATCGATCCTCGCGGGATCCTGCGCTCGCCATCGCCCGCGGAGATGCCCGGTCGAGGGCTCCGGCCAGAAGTCGAGCAATCCGAAGACGATGGCCTCGAGGGCGGCCCGCTGGGTTTCGGTGAGGCGATCCCCACGAAGCCCGCTTCCCTCCATCGCCCGGACGTCCGGCATGGTGCCACTTCGGATGTCGCCCGGTGCAGGTCCGATCCCCTTCGCGGTGGCCGCCTGCATGGGGTCGAGCGATGCGAGGAACATCGTCGCCGCCTGATCCTCGATCGCCAGAGGCTCACCGAACTTCGGATGCCGCGCCGGCGAAGCGCCGATGAAGAACGGCGTCACCGAGACGATCCGTTCGTCCACGATCGCGGTGTTGAGCACCAGATGATGGCCCTCGAGTCGCCACGCCCAGGCCGACTCGTCGGTCGTCGGATCGCCGTGGATCCGGATCCAGTACTCGCCGGGACCGGTCCGAACCCCGCCCCCGCGATTCTCCACCGGTTCGACCCGCAGGACCTCCCGGACGCGGTCGCGCCCCATCGGGCTCAGGGCGTGATCGAGGAAGTGATCGAACGCGGACCGGGAGTCATCCCCGAGATCACCGAGTCGCAGACCGGTCCGCGGCCCGGCCAGATAGGTCCATCGACCTCGATCCGGCGCGTTGATCGGCGCGATCGCGATCGCCCGTTGCGGCTCGGAGAGGGTTTCGATGAAGTCGATCATCGCCGTTCGCATCGATGCCCCGGAGGGCGGAGATGCCGGCGGCGGCCCGGCCATCGCCGCGGCGGGCAAGGCGAGCACGACTGCCGAGACGATCGTGATCAAGCGCCGCACGTGATTCATCGCCCGCATGGTCATGGATCTTTCTTCGTGGATTTCGGCGAAGTCGCTCATCATGTCGTGCTCCAGATCTGAGGTTCCGCAAAGCCTACCGGCGATGGAACGCGTTCGGCGGAAGACGGATCGCGACTGGCATCCGCGGGCCGAACCGACGACCATGCGTCCATGGAACCGATTTCGAGCATCGAAGCGATCCGGGACGCCTGGCAACCGCTCAACGAAGCGCATCGCGCCGGTCGCCGGTTTTCCGACGGCGTGCACCTTCGGCTCTATCGCGCCCTGTCCTGGGCGGACCGGGCGGCGGTGGCGGCCGACGCCGACGATGCGGACCTCGCCTTCATCCTCCGCATGATCGCATTCAACGCCTTGTGGGGCCAGGTCCACGTCGACGGCGGCAGGAACCTGCGTCAGAGCGAAGCGTGGCGATGTTTTCTGGTGGATCTCGCGGCGCACGACGCCCTCCGCCGCGACCGGATGCTGCCGGCCCTTCGCCGGGATCGGGACCTCCTGATGGAGATCTACGGCAGCCCGTTCTTCCATCGAGACTGGTGGGTGGAACCCGGGGCGGAACAGCTTGGTTCCCAGACCAAGATTGCGGGGCGGATCGACGAGTGGCTGGATGCGGGACGAATCGAGCATCTCTTCCGGGAGCTGGTGAACCGACTGCTGCTGTTACGAGGCCAGTTGATCCACGGCAACGCCACGCATGGCGGCAAGACCAACCGCTCCACCGTCGAGCCCGCGGCGATCCTTCTCGACCGACTGCTCCGAACCACGCTCGAGGTACTCGTCCTCGACGACGGGCTCGAAGCCGACCTTCGTTGGACGCCGGTGCCGTACCCGCCCACCGACGACGCCTGATCACGGATCAGCCGTTCACGACCGGGACAACAGGCCCATCTCGACCATCTGCGCTTCGGCCACCGGCGCCCAGCCTCGATTCGCGGCCGGGCTCGCGGGGGACGGATGCAGGATCGTTCCCACCCGCATGCCCGCCTCGACCCGATCCGCGAGGGTGGTCGCGAGCCGACGCGTCGCATGACCGCCGACGCCGACCACCATCTCCGGCTCCAGCAGATCGACCATCGCCCGCAGGCCTCGTCCACACGCCGCTTCCAGGGGCCGGCGTTCGTCGATCGGCAGTTTGTCCGGAGTGCGGTTGCGGCCGCCCGCCTCCATGAAGGAGAGCGGACAGTCGTTCCAGACGAAGAAGTCGTCGAAGAAGGCATCTGCGTCGGTGAAACGCTCGGCGACCCAACCCCACAATCGTGCTCCACTCACTTCGCGGCGGGTACAGGCGAAGCCGGTGATCGGACGCTTCGGATGTTCGATCGTCGGCTTCTCGACCGGGGCCTCGATGCCCAGGAAGGTCCGCACCATCTCGACCTCGCCGAACGGCACGCCGGTCTGAGCCATGCCCCACGGGCCGGGATTCATCCCCAGCAGCAGGGCGCGAATGCCGCGCCGCGCATATCGCCGAAGGTACTCCCGGTGCGATGCCCACGCGTAGTCGAGCGGGTTGTAGACCACATCGACCGGTTCGCCGAACGTCAAAGCCCCGACCTCCGCGGAGAGCTGGGACGAGATCGCCTCCGCGGCATCCGCGACCCTGGACCTGGCACGAGTCTTTCCCGAGGCACGAGGCATGCCGCCATGTTCGGCGACGCGAGCCGCCCACGCAACCGGCGATCAGTAGGGACAGCGGGCGAGCATCAACTCGGGATCCTCGATGATCCGGTGCAGATATCGCGCGAGCGAATCAGGGCGAAGGGCGGTCGAAATCCGTTGCGACCAGGCGCCCCCGCGTTCGTCCGAAACCCCTTCCAACTCGAGGATCCGTGCAGACCGGTGGGCCAGCACCCGCTGGATGCTGCCCGCCCGCGGGTCCGGCGATGCGTCAGGGACCACCCCGTGCGCGTTCACCGCCGCGATCAGGATCCGTTGGATCGCCGGGCGATCGAGCACCCCGTCGACATCCGATCGAAGCAGCCATCCTGCGATCGACGGGAGTGGATGCGGGGGTTCGCCCGAGCCCGTCGCGGAGGCGATCTCCAGAAGGCGTCGTTCCGCGGCACGGAGCAGATCCGGATCCGGTCCGTCCGCGAGCCATCGCCACTGCACCAGCGCGAGCAGGTCGTACGCCCCGTGTTTCGAGACGTCCCCGGGGGCACGCTCCATCCAGGGCAATCGAGCCTCCAGCAGAATCTTGAGACGACCGCGATCGGGTCGCCACGCCAGTCGGTCGAAACCCCGGGGATCCTGAAGCATCGCGAACGTGACGAGGTGCTCGATCCAGAAGTTCTCCTGTCGCCGGAGATTGGTGTTGCCGAGTCGAAGGCGTTGTTCCGCATACGTCTCGAGCAGCGACGCCCAGCGGGATTCGTGGGCGAGGCAGTCGCCGAGCGCCGCCTCGCCCCCCGCCACGTCGAGTTCGAGTCTGGCGAGATACAACCGTTGCCTCGCCCGCGTGTTCGCAAGGAATATCCGCTGCATCGACTGGTTGGTCGTGCACCACCGTTCATCCAGATCGGCGATTCGGCGCCCGAGCACCGCGTGGGGCCCCGAAACGGGCCCATCGTCTTCCAGCACGCCCTGGTCGATCGCGATCACGGCCCGGTGCGCCGTCTGTTCGTACAGGAGGTGATCGCCAAGGACGCCGTCGGGCAGATCGTCGAGCCCCCGAAACCGATTCGCGATGTCGTACCAGGCGGAAGCTTCTTCGGAACGACCGGCGTGCAGATGCTTTCGACTCCGGATGTCGGCGGCCATGAGGGCGAGGATCGAGTCGATGCACTCGTCCTCGTTCGAGCCCTCGGTCGATTCTTCGAGGCACTCCCGGCGGTCCGCCCCAGCATCGCCGCCGCAGGTGCGTGCGACTTCGGCGTCGAATCGCGGCGGAAGAAACGGCGCGGTCGCCTCGAGCACGGCCTCCAACGTGGTGGTGAGATTTCGAGCCACGTGGCGGTCATAGAGTCCCAATGCCTGCCGAAGGGCGTCGACTCGCGGCGCGTCCGCGATCTCTTCGACCACCCGAATCGGAAGGGCCGCCGGATCGGCGGGCAACTCCAGCAGTTCGATGCCGCGCCAGAATCGCGATGCATCCCCGGCGGAGGCCGGGGCGACGCCGGTGATGCCGTCGAAGGTCTGCCCTTCGACGATCATGACGCGACGCATGTTCCAACGTTCGGCCGCCGCGAGTTTCGCCCCCAGCGTCGCAGACGGGACCGGTCGGAATCGTCCCGTGGCGGCGTCGTAGCCGCCGGTCGCAGCGGTCGACGTCCGACACCGGCAACCGAAGAGCGCGAGGACGCAGGCGACTCCGGCCGCAAGGGCATGGCTGTCACCGACGCCCTCGCGGGGGATCGCGATTTCGAATTCCGGCGGCGCCGCCTCGGGCGCCAGCACTCGATGGACCTCCATCAGCCGGTCGACCACCCGCTCGATCACCTGTTCGCCCGCATGAAGGGTCGCCCCGGCCATCCGGACCGTCGCGTGTCCCGAAAAGCGGGCTGCCGTCCGAGCGGCGACATGACCGATTCGACCGGGTGGGTCCGTATGGGTCGCCGCCAGAAGAAACACCGTCGCATCCGCGAGGGAGATCGCGCGGATCTCGGGGTGGATCTCCGGTTCGAAGGCCGGTGTGGATCCCACCCGATCGGCGAAGGTCCGATCGAGGGCGATCCAACCGCGTTCTTCAGGCCGTGCCTGGTGACGGGTCCGGAAGGCGTCCGGCGAAGGACACTCGTAGACCCGTCGCCAACTTATGCCGCTGGTCGCGTCTGGTGATTCGACCACCGTGGTCGGCGCATCGAGGTTCTGAGCGGACCCCTGCTCGTTCATCTCGGGTGATCTTCCCAGAGGCGGAACAATGGCGGACCGCGGACTGCCGCCGCCCGCGAGGAGTCCACAGCCTATCGAAACCGGGCACCGGGGCGTCCCGATCGCTCAGACGAGAAAACGACCGCCGTCGTCGGTTCGTACGGCGATGTCGCCGTTGAGGATTCGCAGGATCGCTTCGAGCGGCATTCGGTCGATCGCCGCGGTCCACAGCCCCGGTTGATCCGCGACCTCCTTCAACGCGAGCGTTCCAAGCCGGACGTGCCGAGTCGCCTTCACCGCGGTTCCCTCGATGCGGATGAAGACGCCCCACCATTCGTCGAGCACCGCCCGAACTTCGAGATCGAGACCACTGGGGGTGACCCCCCGTCCGTGTCGGGAATTGAATCGATCGAGCATTCGTGGTGATGGTCTCCCGCCATCAAAGTGCGCGAGCTCCGGGGCCGAATCGAAGACCGGCGCCAGTCGAACCGCCGGCGTCGTCACCTTCGCCGCGGTGAGAAAATCGATTTCATGAAGGGGCGTGGCCACGATCGCGAGCCGTGCGGCGGACGGAATCGGCCAGGTGAGTCGGCGGTGTTCGACGATTTCAAAGGCAAGGTCGTCCAGCGGAATCTCTTCGGCGGCCATCGTCCAGAGTCGCACCCAGGCGGCGGAATCCTGCAACAGCCCGGTGAGCTCGCCTTCGACCGCCATCAGGCAGGAGGCGTCTTCCGCATCCCCGATCCCCTCGCCGAGCGGGATGCCCGAGGATTCGTCGAGCACGGCGATTCCAGCCTCCGCGGTCTCCGCGATGGCATCGGCCACCCGGATGCCGAGCTTCGTCGCCAACCGGGGCCATGCCTGAAACGGAACCGGGTCGCCGCAGGCGGCGAGACGGGCGGCCCGAAGCAGCCAGCCGATGAAGTCACGTGGTTCCGGCGCCTCGGCCGACGAGTCCACGGGTTGTTCGAACCACGCGGACTCCGCGTCGAGCTCGTGACGGAAGTCAGCGAGCATCGCCGCGGTAGCCGCGGAATCGTTCGGGTCCGGAGTGGGTGAATCCGATGTCGAATGTTTGGTCATGGATTGTCTTTCCTCGGCGGCCTTGAAGACCGGGAGGTGAGTTGGATGCCACCAGCGAGGGCGGTGTCCGGATTGAGACCGCACGACCACCCGCCGAAGGGCGGGTGGACGGAACCGATCGATCTGGAAGATGCACGGTCACTTTGCAGACTCCGGACCCCAGTCCGCTTCGCCGTCGTGGATGGCGACGAGGCGTTCCTGATGGTGGCGATGTCGATCGAGCATCCGGGTTCGAATGCCTCGGGAGAAACGCCCGGCCGACGCCTTCACGTCGTGCCGAAAACCGCTCCAGAGGGTGTACGCGGGGGATTCCCCGTCCCTGACCGGAAATCCAGCCACGATTCGCATTTTCTCCTTGGGCGACCACGCGACCACGACCCGGCGGGACACTCGATACCCGAGCATCGCCGTCACGCCAGGGGGAGGCGTTGCGAGTTCGAAGGTGACGATGTGGACGTGGTGAAGACCCGTCTGGACCGCGGCCAGCAGCCGCTCCGAAAGAAACGACTCGTAAGCGCGGGCAAGCCGCTCGAATCGAGGATCCCGGTGCCCCTCACCGAAATCGTGATCGGCCTGCCGGGCGGCATCGATCGCATCCTGCCCGAGCAGGTCCCACCATCGCTCCGCCCGAGTTCCGAGCACATGCTTTCGGACATGTTCGTCCCGGCCGCGTCGAGACCCGAAGCGAAGTGGGATCGTGGGCTCGACCGGTTGTTCGAGGGCGAGGAGCGACGCGAGTTGGGCCTGCGGATCCGCGATGGTCATTCGTCGGAGGCCTCGGGTTCGGCAAGGTGATTCGACAACAGCGCACCGATCATCGGGAACAGGATGGTCCGCTCCGAACGGTAGTTGGAATTCCGCTTTTCGCCCGCGTTCAAAGAGGGAAGTCCAAGGAGGTCGCGGACTCGCGTGCTGGAGAGCGGTTCGAAGATCCACCGGGCATGAAGCTGGGTCCGGCGTCGATCGATCTCCTCCAGACGCTTCTGTTCCATGCCGGGATGACCTGCGATCTCGTCGTCACAGGCGACGAGCTCCCGACGGACCTCGTCCCAGCCTTCCCGGATCGCCGTCTCCACCGCTTCGATTCCGCCGACGACATCATTCTGCAGTCGTTCGAGGAGCGTCGCCCGATCCGCCAGCGCCGAATCGAGCAGGAGCCAGGTGTGCAACGCCGCGGTCATCTCGACCGCGTTCGGCCGCTTGCCTCGGAGCTCCAGACGGAGGACCGGCTCGTGGTCGAGCAGCCGATGCAGCAGGCCGAATTCCGCTGCCGTTGATCCGTCGTCGTTTCGATCCTCGATCGTTCCGCCCCAGCCGCCGTCGGGCCCGGCGTCGAACGAACCGGGGCCCCGCGCCCCTTCGGGAAGCCCGACCATTCCACCCCGGCCGGCACTTCGAATGAAGGACACCGCACGTCGCCGGACGAACGACCGCGCCGCGATCCGCTGAAGCATCTCCTCGCGTTCGAGACCGAGGAATTCCTGCTTCTGATAGAGCCCGGCGATCCGACGTCGATCGGTCTGCGCTGCGAGTTCGGACACGAAGTCCTCCGCCGCGGCCGTATCCTCGAAGAAGAGATCCCGGTATTTCGGGCGGACCCGGTGGCTTCCGGGATCGGCTCGGCGGCCGGAGAGAACGATGCTCCAGATCCTTGCCTCGACCGCCACCCAGAACGCCCCCGCGACCGATTGGTCCTCGGTTCCGGCGACGATCGCCGCGGCGATCCGTCGCCACGCCTCCGTCTCAGGGCTTGGTCCGGGCTGCTCGTCCACGCGACCTCCTCGTCGTCAACGACCGTCCGCACCGCGCGGCCGGCCGGGGACATCATCGCCGAAAACGCCCGGCCGCGCGGGGTCAATGCAACCGGTAGATCCGGCGGGCATTCCCCTCCAGCACCGCATTTCGAACCGATTCCGAGTGGCCTTCCAGCAGCGATCGGGTCGCCACCACCCATCGCTCAAGCGACCCCCCGAGCTCGCAGACCGGCCAGTTGCTGCCCCATACCAGCCGATCGGGACCGAATCGTCCGAGTGCCAGTTCGAAGAACGGACGAAACGTCTCCGTGTTCCAGTCGGCCCCGGCCGCACACTCGATGAGACCTGACAGCTTCGCGACGACGTTCTTCCGATCCGCCAGCCGCCCCAAGCCATCCGACCACGCCGCCGTCACCCCTGCGGCGACGTCGGGTCTGCCGAGATGGTCGAGCACGAAGTTGGTCGCCGGGCATGCGTCCACGAGTCGGATCGCCGTCTGCAGCTGATCCGGGCGGACACACAGCTCGAAGAGCAGGCCTTGTTCGCCGAGGCGGCGGAGATCTTCGGCGAGCGACGCCGTGAGGAAGGCCTCCGGCTCGCCATCGAGACCATGAAACACCCGCCGCAGCCCGACGACCCCGGGCAGATGGGCCACGCCATCCAACCATGCTTCGAATCCTGGGCGACCGGGTCGGCCACCCACCACCGCCGCCCGGACGAGTGGGTTCCCCCGCATGACGGTGGCCACTTCAGCGAGCTCCCGCTCGAGGCCCTCGTCATCCACATCGGTCTCGACGTGGACCGCGGTGCCGATACCCGCCCGCGCCGAAACGAGGCGATAGTCCTCCAGAAGCATCGCCCGGTCCAGATCCGGGACCCCGGCGAGCCAGGCCCTCGGGATCGTGTCCGGATTCCAGAGATGAAGGTGCGTGTCGATCATCGCGGTCCCGTCAGGCTTGAACCACGATCTCCGTCATCGAGTGGGCGGAACCGATTTCACCCGCCAGATCCGGTCGGCGTATTCCTGAATGGCACGGTCGCTCGAGAACCGGCCGCCTCGCGCGGTGTTGAGCACCGCGGATCGCCACCAGTGCTCCGGCGCCGCAAAGTGGTCGGCCGCCCTCTGGTGTGCGTCGATGTAGCCCTGCAGGTCGGCGAGGTGCCGCCATCGATCGCCCTCCTCGATCAGCATCGATCGGAGCCGGTCGAACACCGCCGGATCCTTCCAGGCGAACTCCTCGCCCAGCAGGAAGTCCACGGCGTTCCGAACCATCGGTTCGTGATCGAGATGCCATCGGGGTTCGTACCAGGACTCGCTCGCTTCGACCTCGTCGGCCTTGAGCCCGAAGAGGAACATGTGGTCGGTCCCGACCTCCTCGGAGATCTCGACGTTGGCGCCGTCGAGCGTGCCGATGGTGAGCGCCCCGTTGAGACAGAACTTCATGTTGCCCGTGCCACTCGCCTCGGTGCCGGCGAGGGAGATCTGCTCCGAGAGGTCCGCGGCGGGAATGATGGTCTCGGCGAGATTCACCCCGTAGTCCGGAATGAACACCACCCGCAGCCGTTCGGAGACGACCGGATCGGCGTTGATCACGTCGGCCACGCTGTTGATGGCCTTGATCACGTCCTTGGCCCGCTCGTAGCCGGGGGCCGCCTTGCCGGCGAAGATCACCACCCGCGGCTGGGGGAGGAACCCCGGGTCCGCCTTCATGCGTTGATACAGCGAGGCGATGTGGAGCAGGTTCAGGAACTGGCGCTTGTACTCGTGGATGCGCTTGACCTGGACGTCGAACATCGCGGTGGGGTCGACGTCGATTCGAAGATTCGTTCCGATCCAGTCGGCCATGCGTCGTTTCGCCGCCAGCTTCGTCTCGGCGAACGCGCCGCGGAAACCGGGGTCCTCGGCGTACGGTTCGAGCTGCTTCAACTCGGAGAGATCGGTGATCCAACCGTCGCCGATGGTGTCGACCAGCAGTTTCGACAGCTCCGGATTGGCCTGATGCAGCCAGCGCCGCGGCGTGACCCCGTTGGTGATTCCGCTGAAGCGATCCGGGAAGACCGTGGCGAAGTGCGGCATGAGCCGCTCGCGGATGAGTTCACCGTGCATCTGGGAGACGCCGTTCACCGAGTGCGATCCGATCACCGCGAGATTCGCCATTCGAATCTGCTTGGGCTCGCCTTCCTCGACGATGCTCGCGGCCTCCACGCCGCCGGGGACCTGCACGAGGCGACGTCCCACGCCTTCGATGAAGCGACGATTCACCTCGAGGATGATCGCCAGATGCCGGGGCATGAGCTTCTCCATCAGCGGCAGGGGCCACTTTTCGAGGGCTTCGGGCATCAGGGTGTGGTTCGTGTAGGCCACGGTGCCGACGGTGGTCTCCCACGCCTCGTCCCACCCGAGACCGTGCTGGTCCATGAGGACCCGCATCAATTCGGCGATGGCGAGCGAGGGATGGGTGTCGTTGATGTGGAGTGCGACCTGCTCCGGCAGGCGGGTGACGTCGTCGTGGTCGTAGAGGAATCGCCGCATGATGTCGGCGACGGAGCAGCAGACGAAGAAGAACTCCTGGCGGAGCCGGAGCTCCTTGCCGGCGGCGGTTCGATCGTCGGGGTACAGGAGCTTGGTGAGCCGTTCCGCCTCGATCCGACGCGACACCGCCGCCTCGTAGTCGCCGCTGGCGATCTCCGAGAGGTCGATCGCATCCGGTGCGACGGCGGACCAGCACCGAATGGTGTGAACCGTCTCGCCGCCCCACCCCGCGACGGGATAGTCGTGGGGAACCCCGATGACCCGCTCGCGGCCGCCGTGGGCGAGGTCCCCGAACTGGACCTGCTGCCGAAGGTCGCTTCGTCGCACCATCCACGGATCGCCGAAGCGAAGCCAGTTGTCGGGCCGCTCCACCTGGTAGCCGTCGCGGACCTCCTGCTTGAAGATTCCGTACTCGTACCGAAGCGTGTAGCCGACCGAAGGGATGGCCATCGACGTCATCGAGTCGAGGAAGCAGGCGGCGAGCCGGCCGAGCCCGCCGTTGCCGAGTCCCGCATCGTGCTCATGGCGTTCGAGCGTCTCGAGGGCGATGCCGTACTTTTCGAGCGCTTCCCGAACCCGCGACTCGAGCTTCAGGTTGAGGATGTTGTTGCGCATGGCCCGGCCGAGCAGGAACTCGATGGAGAGGAAGCACACCCGCTTGGACCGGTCCTGGCGGTAGCGATCCCGGGTGTCGAGCCAGCACTTCATGAGGACTTCGCGAACCTCGCTGGCGAGGGCGAAGAAGCGATCGCGGTCTGGGGCTTCGTAGAGCCGCTGGGCGCTTTCCACCGCGAGATGCTCGAGCATGCCTTCCGCGATGTGATCCGCGGAGACGTCGGTGGGATCCTGATGAAGCGGCTGCTGGGGGCCGGTCGGGCGGGTCATGCGAGTTCGTCCTGGTGACTGGAAACGGAGGTGGCGAATCCGGCGAACGTGAGCCGGATCACCCGGGCGGATCCTCGAAAAGGCCCGCACTCATCCTAGATCGGCCGATCGAGGGCCTCCACGGCAGTGGAATTCGATGATGAAAACCGGACAATCACCTCGGAAGTCGATACGGTTCGTCGAGTCCCCTGATCCTGAAGGAATCGCCACATGCCGCACCTCCCCCGCCTCCCGCTCGTGATCGTCCTCGGCATGCTCGCATCGCCGCTGCCCGGCGACCCGCCCGCTTCCGCTCCCGCCGGCGGCGAACCGGACTCGAGGCCGAACATCCTCTTCATCATGAGCGACGACCACGCCTGGCAGGCGATCAGTGCCTACGGGCGGCCCGACGGCACCCGGGTCAACCAGACCCCGTCGATCGATCGCATCGCGTCGGAAGGCATGCGATTCGACCGGTTCTTCGTCGAAAACTCGATCTGCGCTCCGAGCCGGGCGGCCTTCTTGACCGGCTGTTTCTCGACCCGGCACGGGGTGCCCACCAACGCCGAGGTCTTCGACGGCACGCAGCCGACCTGGCCCGCCATGCTCCGGGATTCGGGCTATCGAACCGGGGTCTTCGGGAAGTGGCATCTCAAGAGCAATCCGGTGGGTTTCGACGACTGGAAGGTCCTGATCGGCCAGGGGCCCTACTACAACCCGCCCATGATCACGCCGGAGGGCCGGGTGAGGATCCCCGGATACACCACCGACCTGATCACCGATCAGGGCGTCGACGCGCTGCGGCGGTTCGCGGCGAGCCGGGACGAGGACGGGCGGCCGTTCGCGCTGATCGTCCAGCACAAGGCCCCGCATCGACGATGGGATCCGAACCCTCGGCACTTCCGGCTCTACGACGACGTCATGGTCCCGGAGCCGGAGACGCTGCTGGACGATTACGCCGGACGAAGTCCTGCGAGCACGCTCCAGACGATGACCATCGCCCGGCATCTCGATCCGCGGGATCTGAAACTGATCCCACCGCCGGAACTCGACGAGACCCAGGCGTTGGCGTGGAACGCGTACTACGACGACGTCAACGCCGCATACCGGGCGGCGGTCGAGTCGGGTGAACTCTCGGGAGACGATCTCACCCGGGCGAAATACCAGCGCTACGTCAAGGACTACCTGGAATGCGTCGCCGCCGTCGACGAAGGGGTCGGACGGATCCTCGACGAGCTCGACGACCTCGGCATCGCGGACGACACGTTGGTGATCTACACCAGCGACCAGGGGTGGTACCTCGGCGAGCACGGCTGGTACGACAAGCGGTGGATGTACGAAGAGAGCTTCCGCACGCCGTTCATCGTCCGGTGGCCGAACCGGATCGATGGCGGGACCACCAGTGACCTGCTGGCCCAGAACATCGATCTCGCCCCGACCCTGCTCGATCTCGCAGGCATCGACGCGCCGGAACGAATGCACGGCGAGAGCTTCGCGGACCACCTCCGATCCGGCGGTCGGGAGACGCCGGCGGAATGGCGTGACGCCGTGTACTACCGCTATTACGAGAGTGAAGGGCCGCACACCGTGCCCAAGCACGACGGGGTTCGCACCGATCGCTGGAAACTCATCCGCTTCCCGGAAGTCGCCCCCGACGGCGACGGCCCCGCGGATCCCGGCTGCTGGGAGCTCTACGACCTCGACGCCGATCCCGACGAGCTCAAGAGCCTCGCGGATGACCCCGGCCACGCGGAGATCAAGGCCGGACTGGAAGCCCGGCTGGAGGAACTTCGCCGGCAGTACGACGCGTGAGGTGCCGTGGCCCGGTCAGGAGCCGCTCGCGGTGCTCATGTAGTTCGGCGCTTCCCGCGTGATGGTGATGTCGTGCGGATGGCTCTCGATCATGCTCGCCGCGGTGACTCGGACGAATCGGCTGTCGGTGCGGAAGGCCTCGAGCGTGGAGCAGCCGCAGTAGCCCATGGCGCTCTTCACGCCGCCCACCAGCTGGTAGACGAATTCAGACAGCGGGCCTCGATACGCGACCATGCCTTCGACCCCTTCCGGGACGAACTTCCGGGAGTCGGCCTGGCCATACCGGTCGGCGCTGCCCGCGGACATCGCGCCTTCGCTGCCCATGCCTCGATAGCTCTTGAACCGGCGTCCCCCGTGCAGGACCAGCTCGCCCGGACTCTCGTCCATCCCGGCGAAGAGGCTTCCCAGCATCACGACGCTCGCGCCCGCCGCGATCGCCTTGGCGATGTCGCCGGACTGCCGGATGCCGCCGTCGGCGATCACCGGGACCCCCGCGGGCTCGCAGACCGACACGGCGTTGCGGACCGCGGTGATCTGAGGCACGCCGACGCCGGTCACGATCCGGGTGGTGCAGATCGACCCCGGCCCGATCCCGACCTTGACCGCGTCGGCGCCCGCGTCCATCAGGGCCTGCGCCCCGTCCGCCGTAGCGATGTTTCCCGCGATCACGTCGATCTCCGGATGGCTCTGCTTGATCTCCCGGACCGTCGCGACGACGTTCTTGCTGTGGCCGTGGGCGGTGTCGACCACCACGACGTCGACCTCGGCGTCGATGAGGGCCTGGATCCGATCGAACTGGAGGACCCCGGTCGCGGCCCCCACCCGGAGCCGGCCTCGTTCGTCACGGCACGCCGCCGGATGCTTGCGGACGTTCTCGAGGTCCCGCATGGTGATCAGGCCGGAAAGCCGTCCCGACTCGTCCACGATCAGGAGCTTCTCCACCCGGGCCTCGCTCAGAATGGCCTCCGCGGCGGACGGATCGATTCCCGGCGCCGCGGTCACGAGGTTCTGCCTGGTCATCACATGGTCGACCCGGCTCTCGCCGTACCGAGAGGGGTCGAGGAACTTCATGTCGCGGCGGGTCAGAATCCCGAGGAGCCGGCCGTCACCTCGGCCGGAATCGGTGACCGGAAAACCGCTGACGCCCTGCTCCCGCATCAGCTGGTTGGCACGGTCGATGGTGTCTTCGGGCCCCAGTGTCACGGGATCGGTGATGACGCCATTCTCGCTCCGCTTGACCTTCTGGACCTCGCGGGCCTGGAGCGACGGCGAGAGGTTCTTGTGGATGATCCCGAGCCCGCCCTCCTGGGCGAGGGCGATCGCGAGCGAGGACTCCGTCACGGTGTCCATCGGCGCGGAAATCAGGGGAATGTTGATGTTGATCCGGCGGGTCAGCCGGGTCGAGGGGTCGGCCGATTCGGGCGTGATCTCGCTGTACGCGGGGACCAACAGCACGTCGTCGAAGGTGATCGCATCCTGAAGAATCTTCTGTTCCATCTGAGGATGATCCCCGCGAGGTTCCCGCCCGTCAACCGACCGGAGTTCCGGGAATCGACCGCTTCCCGGTCGAGTGGACTCGAACCACCGATTCCGATCGGACCGGACCTCCGATGTCGAGCGACCGCGCGCTCCCGAATCCCGCCGCCGTCTGGTAGGATGTGCGATTCGAATCCGGCCCCTCAGGGGTCGCTTCCCCCGTTCTCGACGGCACGACGCCGGGTCATCTTTTCGTCGGTCGAGGCCCGGGAAGCGAGAAAATCCGGATCTCCGTGAACCCGACGATCCTCGGATCGTCCAACCCTCCGACGTTTTCTCCTCCGGCGGTGACCGCCGACTCAACCCATCGAGCTCGATCCCGAAAACGGGTCGCCCCCACCCGACTCCGGATGCGGCACCGAGCAGGCAGCGTAAAGGACCAGATTTGCACAGCGATACGCTCATCGCGGCCCCCATCGACCCGAGCCTCGGCACGGTCAAGGGCGAAGGCCTCAAGGCATGGCGGAAGTGGCTCGAAGCCTGCATCAAGTTCGATGCGAGCGATCTGATCGTGAAGACCGGCCAGTCGCCCCGGCTCCGGCTGCGCGGCGAGCTGAAGGGCATGCAGGTCGACGAACTCACCGTCGACCTGATGTTCCAGGTCGCGAAGGACGTGCTCGACGAGAACCAGTTCGAGTACTTCCGCAATCGTGGTTCGATCGACTTCGCGTACGACTATGACGACCGCTGCCGCTTCCGCGTGAATCTGTTCATGACCCGCGGCAAGCCGGCGATCGCCGCCCGGCTGATCACTTCGAACATCATGAAGTTCGAGGACCTCTACCTCCCCGAGATCCTCGGGGACGTCTCCCTGGCCGCGCAGGGCCTCATCCTCTTCTCGGGGGTGACGGGCTCGGGCAAGTCGACCTCGATCGCGTCGATGCTCCAGTACGTCAACGAGCGGAAGCGGGTGCACATCGTCACGATCGAGGATCCGATCGAGTACATCTTCAACGACGACAAGGCGACGATCAACCAGCGTGAGATCGGGATCGACTGCCTGAACTTCAACGATGCCCTTCGCGCCCTCGTCCGGGAGAATCCCGACGTGGTGCTGGTCGGCGAGATGCGCGACTACGAGACCTTCGAAGCCGCGATCCGCGCGGCCGAGACGGGCCACCTCGTGTTCGGAACGATTCACGCCTCGAGCGCCTGGCAGACATTCGGCCGAATCTACGACCTCTTCCCCGAGAACGAACGCGAGCAGCTCCGAAAGCTCCTCGCGTACAACCTCCGGGCGATCATCTACCAGAAGCTCCTGAAGACGCTCCACAAGGACATCGCCCGGATCCCGGCCCTCGAGATCCTGCTGAACACCCCGGCGGTCCAGAAGTACATTCTGGAGGCCCGCGAAGGGGAGCTCCTGCAGATCATCAAGCAGAGCCACGAAGAGGGCATGGTCGACTTCACGACCTCGCTCGTCCGCCTCGTCGAGCAGGAGTACATCCATCAGGACGTCGCCCTCGCGGCGACCCCGAAGCCCGAAGAACTCAAGATGCGCCTCAAGGGGATCTCCTGATCCCCGCATCCGGCCAACGCCCAACGCCATGGAAGAACCGATGCTGACCTTCGCCGCGACCGCCTCCGCCATCAACCTGGTCGACTTCATCAAGCCGATCCTCATGCTGGTGGTACTCGGTGTCTATCTCCGGGTCCTCGGCCAGATCTTCGAGAAGGACCTCCGGTACTTCAACCTGAAGGCCGGGCTCTGGAACTCGATCTTCCTGGTCACCGCCTGTCTCGCGATCGTGGTGGTGCTGGTGATTCCGATCTTCTGGGCGGGGCTGCCCGCGATGATCGTGGTCCTGCTCGCACCGATCCTCGCGTACTGGAAGTATCGCAACGACAACATCGTCGACGAGAATCAGAAGTTCAGCCTGGCGGACATGTCGATGTCCGACCGGATGGCCGCCAGGCGTTCTCGAAACGAGCAGCGTTCCGCCGCCGCGGTGCTCTCCGGTCCGAACGGCGACGTCCAGGTTCCCGGCGAAGAGGATCCGCTGAAGGGGGTCCACATGGCGATGGAGGACCTGCTCCTCCCCGCCATCGACGCCCGCGCCTCCCGGCTCGAGATCGCGCTGACCAAGAACGGCGGGGCCGCCTCGCAGATCGTCGACAGCGTGCGCTACAAGCGGGAGCCGATTCCGACCGAGACCGCCAAGAGCATCATCGACTACCTGAAGCAGACCGCCGGCCTCGACGTCGCGGAGAATCGCAAGCTGCAACGAGGCGAGCTCGGCATCCGGATCAGGAACGCCACCAAGAGCACCCACCTGCACCTGACCACCAGCGGCGGATCCCAGGGCATCCTGTTCCGCCTCGACGTCAATCGCGACCAGCAGCTCGATCGCGATTTCAAGGACCTCGGCTTCGAACCCGAGCAACTCGAGATCCTCGCGCCGTCCGGCACCGCCGAAGGCCAGCACGGCGTCATCCTGGTCGGCACCGCGCCGGGCCAGGGACAGACGTCGACCCTCTACGGCCTGATGCAGCGCCACGACGCGTACACGTCGAACATCAAGTCGCTGGAGCGGGACGTGCAACGGGGCATCGAAGGCGTCGACCACCTCGCGTACGATCCCGCGACCGCGGATGAGGACTTCCCGACCACGCTCCGGTCGATCCTGCGTCGTGGGCCGGACATCGTGATGGTCAGCGACCTCAAGGATCCCGCGACCGCCGTTCAGGCGTCGCTCCCCGGCCGGGACGGCCCGCTGATCTACGTCGGCGTGCCCTCCAAGGACGGCATCCGCGGCGTGGTGACGGACTGGCTCCGCGCCGCTGCGGAGCCGAAGGATCAGGAGGCCGCGAAGAAGGCGATCGCGCCGCTTGTCGCCGCTGTGACCTGTAGGGTCATGCGTCGCCTCTGCACCAACTGCCGAACGCCCTACAGCCCGAACGCGGAACAGGCGAAGAAGCTGGGGATCAAGGATCCCGCGAACGTGCAGCTCTACCGCCAGAGCGGTCGGATCCAGGTGAAGAACAAGATCGAGGAGTGCCCCACCTGCGGCGGTACCGGATTCCTCGGCACGACCGCCGCGTTCGAAGTGATGCCGATCGATCGGGAGGCCCGGAAGCTCCTGCTCGCCAGCGACTTCAAGGGCGCCTACACCCATGCCCGCCGCTCGCTCGGCATGATGATGATGCAGGAAGCCGCGTTGCGAAAGGTCGCCCGTGGCGAGACCAGCCTCGAGGAGGTGGGCCGTGTGCTCGCATCCGAAAAGCCCAAGGCCTCCAAGAGCCGTCCGGCCGCGAGTTCGACCGGCTGATCCGACCGCCCCGTCCCTTTTCGATTCGACGTCCTTCCGACCCAGGACCGCCTCCCATGATCATCAACGTCCTCGCCGTGCTCTTCTGCCTCCTCGCGATCTACTGGTTCGCTTTCAAGGAAGGCTTCTTCAGCGGCGTCGTCCACCTCGCCTGCGTGCTGGCCAGCGGCGCCCTCGCATTCGCCTTCTGGGAGCCGCTCGCCGTCGCGATGCTCGGTTCGGGGATGCGGGAATGGGCCTGGGGCATGTCCCTGCTCGCCCTCTTCAGCTTCTTCCTCTTCATCCTGCGGATCGTGGGCAACCTCGCCATCCCCGAAAAGGTGAACGTCCCCAACGTCGTCGACGTGATCGGAGGCGGTGCGGTCGGCGCCGGCTCGGGGATCATCACCGTCGGCATCCTGATGATCGGTGTCGGNTTTCTGCCCGTGGGCAACCTCGGCGGCAAGATCGGATACTCCCGCGACGGCGCCGGCCAGCCGACCCGGCAGGGAACGCTCGTCCCCTTCGCCTCGATGACCGAGGCCTTCTACGCCGGGGTGAGCCGCGGCGCGTTCGCACCGATGACCAACGCCGGCAACCTTGCGGATTCGTACCCCGCGCTGGCCGACCAGGCCNGGTCCCTCCAGCGGGACACGGATGAGAAGGGCCGGATCGAACTCACCGCGGCACCCTCCGACCTGAAGGTCGGAACGCCCTACTTCGGGACCTACGGCCCGGGCGGCGACGAGTACTACGTGGTGCCGGTGGCGGTCAGCAAGACCGGCTTCCACCGCGGCGCGAACTTCGTGCTCTCGGCCAGTCAGGCCCGGCTGGTCGGAAGCCCCGCCGGCAGCCAGACCGCGAAGTCGGCGTTCCCCAGCGCCTGGCGCGAGGGCGGGAAGATGTACCTCTTCGACGGCTCGACGAACTACGCGACGAACCTTCCGGGAACGCAGGAGGTCCAGCTGCAGCTCGCGTTCCCCGCCGCGGAACTCGGCGGGCAACAGCCCGCCTCCCTGCTTTTCAAGGGGCTTCGAATTCCACTCGCCGCGGCATCGACCGACCTTGCGGCACTGGAAGGTTCNGGCGGTGGCAGTACCGCCGACTATGACAAGACCGCACCCCGCGTTCCCGCCCCGTACGTCGAGATGGGCAACCAGCTCGGCGTCATCTTCAACAAGAACGACGCCCCCAGCGGGATGGAGACCGACTCCGGTGCCATCACCCTCGCGGATGGCGTGGACATCCCCGCGTTCACGAAGGGCAATCCGAACAAGAGCCTCCGCGTCGAACGGATCTACGAACTGCCGGGCACCAAGCTCGTCCGCATCGACGTGAGCCGCGGCCGCAGCCCCATCGACATCTGGGGCGACGTCCGGGTGAACGCCGGCGAGGAAGCGAAGCTGGTGCTCGTCGACTCCCAGGGCAACACCTTCGACGCCATCGGCTGGATCCACCGAAAGGAATCCGACCGACTCATCAACGTGAAGGTGGACGATCGGAACGGCGTGGATTCGATCGGCGACGTCCCGATGCTCTCCTCGGCGGGCAAGGACAACCTGATCCTGCTGTTCCGCATCCCCAAGGGACGCGAGGTCAAGGCGTTGAAGCTGGGCGACAAGACGATTCTGACCACCGATCTGACGATCAAGTGATCGCCTGATCGGGTGGCGGGACGCAGCGTCCCGAACGCATGATCATCAGGGCCACGAACAAGACGGCGGCCGAGGCTTGAGGCCTCGGCCGCCGTCGTCTTGATGAACTCGCACCGCGTGGGGCTCCGCCCGATCAGTCCTGTTCGGCGAGCCAGTGTTCGACCCACTTGATGTCGAAGTTCGCGGTTCGGAACTCCGGCCGATCCAACAGCCGACGGTGCAGCCCGATCGATGTCTTCATGGGGCCGATCCGGAACTGCCGAAGGGCCTCCAGCATCCGACTGATCGCCTCGTCCCGGGTCGGGGCGTGGACGATCAGCTTGCCGATCATCGAGTCGTAGTTGGGCGGAATGCGATAGCCCGAACGCGCGTGGGTATCGAGCCGGACGCCCAGGCCGCCCGGTGGATCGAACGTCTCGATCAGCCCGGCCTGCGGCATGAAGTTCCGATCGGGGTCTTCGGCGTTGATCCGGCATTCGATCGCGTGACCGTTGACCGAGATATCCTGCTGGCGCACGGAGAGCGGTTCACCGGCCGACACCCGGATCTGCTCCTTGACGATGTCGACCCCGGTGATCATCTCGGTGACGGGATGTTCGACCTGAACCCGGGTGTTCACCTCGAGCATGTAGAAGTCGTGCTTCTCGTCCATCAGGAATTCGACGGTCGCCGCCCCGCCGTACTTCGCCGCGGCGATGAGGCGGGCGGCGCTTTCACAGACCGCATCCCGTTTCGCGGGATCAACCCCCGGCGCCGGTGCCTCTTCGACGAGCTTCTGATGCCGGCGCTGGCTCGTGCAGTCCCGCTCGAAAAGGTGAATCGCATCCCCTCGGCCGTCGCCGATGGTCTGGACCTCGAAGTGACGGGCCTTCGCGAGATACTTCTCGATGTAGACGCTGCCGTTGCCGAACGCCGCGGAGGCTTCCTGGGCGGCGCTCTCGATCGCCTCCATCAGCGAGGCTTCGTCCTCGACCACCCGCATCCCTCGGCCACCGCCGCCGGCGGCGGCCTTGACGATCACCGGGTAGCCGATCTCCGTGGCGACGACCCGTGCCTCTTCCGGATCTTCGATCTCGCCCTCGGTCCCTGGAAACACCGGCGTGCCGGCCTTGCGGGCCATCCGCTTGCAGGAGACCTTGTCGCCCAGAAGCGCCATCGCCTCGGGGCTCGGTCCGATGAACGCGATCTCGCAGTCTCGGCAGACGGTCGCGAACTCCGCATTCTCCGCCAGGAACCCGTAGCCGGGATGGATCGCATCGGCGTTCGCGCATTCCGCGGCGGAGATGATCCGATCGATCCGCAGATAACTCTCGGCGGAAGGTCCGGGGCCGATGCAGATTCGTTCGTCGGCCCACTCGAGCCACGGGCCGTCCGCGTCCGCGGTCGAATGCACGCAGACGGTGGAGATCCCGAGTTCCCGGCAGGCCCGGATCACCCGAAGGGCGATTTCGCCGCGGTTGGCGATCAGAATTCGTTCAAACATGGCGGTTCATCACTCCGGCTTGATGAGGAGCAGGGGCTGGCCGAATTCGACCGCGTCACCGTTCTCGACCAGAACCTTGACGACGGTGCCGGATTGTTCGGCCTTGATCTCGTTGAAGATCTTCATCGCCTCGATGAGGCAGACCACGCTGTCCGGGCCGATCGAATCTCCGACCGAGACGAAGTTCGGCTTCTCGGGATTCGGCTTCGCGTAGAACGTCCCCACCATGGGACTCTCGATGGGGACGAGCCCTTCGTCCGCGGCGGGCTCCGGCGGTGCGGTGGCGGCCACGGGCGCCGCGGGGGCGACCGGTGCCGCGGCTGCGACGGCCGGGGCTGCCGGAGGGGCGACGTGCTGAACGACCGGCTGGGACTGGTTGCCGCCCCGTTTCACGGTCACCTGCTGCTGTTCGTCGCGAAGATCCAGCTCTGAGAGGTCGTTGGTGACCATCAGGCGGACCAGTTCCTTCAACTTCCGAATATCGATCATGCCGGATCTCCTGCCGTCGGCGAGTCATGTGAGTGCGAAAATATAACACGCCGGGCGAGACATGGGGCGATCATGCTTTGATCTGGGGCGAACATGTGCCGAGATGCGGCGATGTCGGCGAAGGAAGCAAGCCCCTCGGCTCAACCGGGCTCGCCACCCGGCGGTCGAAGGCCGACCGGTGGCTTGAGCAATTCACCCAGCAGCAAGGCCTCGCGGAATCCTTTCGACGTCCGAAGCCGCCGTCGGAGGCTCGCCGCGGTCGAACCGGCCTGTCCGACGGATGACGGACGAACCGCCTTGGCCGCCGGTAGGTCGCTCGATTGACGATCGGGGCCAGCGGCCAGGGATTCGCGGCGAAGCAGCGACGTCGTCTGCACATTCGGCGTCGATGGCCTCTGCGGAGCCCGTACCGCGGCGCGAGCGACGGTACCCCGGGCCGGCGCCGTGACGGGGGCGGCGACCGGCGGCGGATCGGCGATCGCGGCTCGCGTTCGAGGTGGCTCGGGGGCGATCGCCGCGGTCACGCCGGCATCCGGACCGGATCGGCGTCTCAGCACCTCCAGCCGCTTCTTCCGGAGTTCTTCCAATCGATTTCGAACCGAGGGATTCGACTTTTCCCGGAGGTCGACCGCCGCGGGAACCCGTGGCGGATCGCTCGTGGTCGGATCCGCGCGCGGATCCGAGCTCGGCCCCGTGGGCGATGCCCCGCCACCGTCCTTGCTCGCTTCCAGCATGCGCCGGGCGGCTTCGGCCTTCTTTCGCTTCTCTGCCGATTTGGCGATACCGCCGACGATCGCTTGAAGAATGGCGATCCCGAGGAAGATCCAGATGGCGTTGCCCATGCCTGAATCCTACCCGTCACCGACGCCCGACGCATCGCCTCGCCGTCGGCTTGCGGGCACGGGGCCGTGATCCGATCGCACGAAAATCGTGCCGAAGAGCGACTCGAGGGCCGGTGGGGAGAGGACCGACTCGATCTCCCCCGCGTCGATGACCGCACCATTCGCGAGCAGCACCACCTGATCGGCGACCGACCAGGCCACGCCGATTTCGTGCATCGCGGCCACCACGCTGCCGCCCGCCCCGACGAATTCCTCGAGGATGGCGGCGATCCGCTCGATCTCCAGCGGATCCTGCGCTGAAAACGGCTCGTCGAGCAGGAGCAGCCCCCCCGCGGCCGGGTCGACCTGCACCAGCGCCCGGGCGAGTCCGGCCCGTTGCTGCTGCCCGATCGAAAGCTGGTTGAGCGGACGATCCGCCTCGCTGGTGAGACCGACCGCCTCGATCGCCGCGTCGACGGTACGGAAGCCCCGTCGCCCGGCGGCCAGGGCGAATCCGCCGAATCCCACGACCTCTCGCGTGAAGAACGGCCCACTGACTCCACCGCGTTGCCCGAGGAATCCGATCTTCCGAGCACGCTCCCGCACGGCCATCGACGCGAGGTCGCGGCCATCGATCGACACCGCGCCCGCGTGCAGTCGCTGAAGACCAGCCATGGCGCGAAGAAGGGTTGATTTCCCGGCGGCGTTCGGACCGAGCACCGCGGTGACGACGCCCGGTTCGATGTCGACGCTCGCGCCCTGCAGGGCCTTCACGCCACCGAATCGAACCTCGGCATCCACGAGTCGAATGCTCATGAGACCCCTCCCCTTCGCAGAAGGAGCCAGAGGAACGCCGGCCCCCCGACGAGCGAGGTGACCACGCCGACCGGCAGCCGCCCGCCACCGAGGTCGACGAGCTGGCGGACGAGATCGGCCCCCAACAGGACTCCGGCGCCCGCGGTGACCGTCGCGAGCACCAGTCGACCGTGCCGCGGCCCGACCAGAAGCCGCGCGAGATGGGGCGACAGCAGTCCGACGAACGCGATGGGGCCCACGAGGACGACCGATCCCGCGGCCAGCAATCCACCCGCAAGAAGCAGGCCGTTCCGAAGTCGATCGAGCGAGACGCCGACGCTTCGCGCTTCGTCCTCCCCGAGGCACGCCGCGTCGAGCCCCCGAGCCTGCCACGACCCGAGGACGAGCCCGAGGACCGCGAGCCCGGAGACCGATCCGAGCAACCACGGGGATGCGACCTCCGGAATCCGACCCATCATCCAGGTCACCAGATCACCCCGGACGCCGTTGGGAACGAGGTGCTGAAGCAGCATGATTCCCGCCGCGAAGGTCGCGCTCACGATCACGCCACAGAGCACCAGCGTCACCGGATCGAAGGTCCCGATCCGGCGACCGAGCAACCAGACCACGGCGATCGCCAGCAGGGCGCCACCGCCCGCCGCGGGGAGTCCCGACCAACCCATCAGCAGGCCGCCGAGCCACGCGAAGCCACCGCCGGCGACCACCAGCCACGCCGCCAGCATCATTCCGAATCCGGCGCCGCTTGAAACCCCGAGCACCCAGGGGCTCGCGAGCGGATTCCGAAGCAGGACCTGGAAGGCGAGTCCGGACAGGGCGAGGGCGGCGCCGGCGGCGACGGCCGCAATCGACGAACCGATCCGGATCGCCAGCACGTTGGATTCCGGCAGACCGAACGCGAGCTCGACGCCGCCGTCGGGGGTGATGGTGCGGCCCACCAGCAGCCGCAGCAGGAGCAGCAGCCCGACGCCACCGACCAGCACGACCGTTCCGAGGATTCGTCGTCGCGGTCTCAAGGCTCGGACTCCATCGGGACGTCCGTCTGCGGAATCGCTTGCAGCCCCGCCCGAAACGCCGCGTTCACCGCGGGAATCCGCGTGCTCGGCTCGAAGACGTCGGGATGATCGAAACCAAGCACCACCGGGCTCCGACGCCAGGGCAGCGCCCCGAGGGTCGTGGACGCGTCCGGTGGATCGCCGATGACCACCACCACGTCCGGTTCGAGGCGCACGATCGCTTCGACGCCGAGCTCGATCCAACCCGATCGCTGGAGTGCGTTGACCGCGCCCGCCGCTTCGATCATCTCGTCGAGATAGGTTTCGGTGCCGACCGCCCGGAATGGATCGAGCCCGTGCAGCAGCAGGATCCGCCGTTCGGGCTCCGCCGGAGCCCCGTCCACCGCCCCCCTTGCCGACGCACGCCAGGCCTCCCTCGCCGCCGCGTCGACCACGTCCGCGGCCACGAGATCGTCGACGGTCGCCCGGACGTCCGCCAGTCCGTCGAGGCGGCGGGCGATCAGACGAAAACCAAGCCGGTCTTGAAGCGCCAGAATCACGGGATCCACCCCGGACGCCGGCGGCTGCACGAGCAACACGTCCGGCCGAATCTGGACGAGGAGTTCCGCGTCCACGCCTTCGAGGGTCCCGACCACCGGCGTTGAGTCGGCTCCGCGACACCAGGGGGTCCGGCCGACGAGATCCGCTTCGGGTGCGAGATCCAGCAGCGACGTGGTCATCGCGGGAGAAAGGCTCACCACCCGTGGACGCGGGCCGGGGCGTCCGCCGCTCGGGTCGTCGGTCGAGGCCCCGCAACCAACACCGAGCACGGCGACCGCGGCGGCCGCGGCCAGAACCAGACAAGCCGCGACACCGGCGCGGGTCTCCCGGACGCCGCTCGCCCGTGGGCGAGCGACGGAACCTGCGAGGAATGTTCTGGTGAGAAGGGTCATTGAGACGACCTCATACAGTACCGCCCCGACCTCGCTTCAAGGATCCGCCATGCCGCTCCTTCACGCCGTTCGTCGATGGTTCAACCGGGATCGCCCGCTGGACATCGATTCCACCCACCTGATCACCGAACCGGTGGCCCCGGCCCCGGAGCGAATCGCGTCCGGAGACGGCTTCAGGCCCATCTCGCTCGCGTCCGCCACCGAACCCACCGACCCGGCGGACGCCATCGAATCCGTCGCCACCGACGCGGCCCCCCCCGCGGTCCGGCGACGAATCACGACGTCGGGCGAGGAGGGACTGGAACCGGCCGGCACGCCTCCCACGAGCGACGACCTCGAGGACCCTCGGTCCGCCATGCGACGCATCGAGGCGGCCCTGACCGCGGGGCGTGACTCGCAGGCCGCCATCGCCGAAGCGGTCGGCAAGGTCCAACCCGCGGCGGCGGCGGTCGAGCAGATGGCCGAGCGACAGCAACGCCTGCTCGAGGTCGCGGAACGCCAGGCCGCCGACGCGACCCGCCGCGACGATCGCGTCATCGAAACGATCGAACGGATGGACGAGAACCTTGGACGCTCCAACGAGGTCGCGGGGCTGGTGCAGCGGCAGCTCGATGCCAATCACGAGATCGTCCGCGAGACGGTGGTCCGCCTCGATCAGGTCGCGGTGGCCATCGACGAGGGGCGGCGTGCAAGCGAGGCCATCGGCGCCGCGATGTCCACGATGGTCGAAGAGATGAAGCGACGCGACGAGGCCCACGAGACCCGCAACGGGGTCCTTCAGGGGTGGATCGTCGCGAGCGTCGTCGCCTGCATCGCGGCCACCGGCGCAGCCCTCGCCCTCGCCTGGGCCGTGATGGGCATGCAGCCCTGATCGGGCCGGCCCGTCAACCCGGCATCAGTTGCGTCTTGGCGAGCCGCTGGTAGACGTCGCATCGCTCGAGCAGTTCCTGATGCGTTCCGACGCCGACGATCCGACCCGCTTCCATGACCACGATCCGATCCGCCGCGAGCACGGTGCTCAATCGGTGCGCAATGACCACCAGGGTCCGCCCGGCCCGGAACTCGGCGACGGCGGCATTGATCTGTTCTTCGCTTTCGGCGTCGATCTGGCTGGTCGCCTCGTCGAGGATCAGCAGCGACGGGGCCCGCAGGAGCGCCCGGGCGATCGCGATCCGCTGCCGCTGACCACCGGAGAGCGAGGTCCCGAGTTCCGCGACCGGGGTGTCGAACGCGAGTGGAAGCGCGTCGATGAAGTCCGTCGCGTGGGCGAGCGCGGCCGCCGCTCGAATCGCCGCGTCGTTCGCCTCCTGACCGAACGCGATGTTCTCCCGAATGGTTCCGCGGAACATCACGGTCTCCTGCGTGACCACGCCGATCTGCCGGCGAAGCTCGGGAAGCCGGACCGTGCGAAGGTCCTGCCCGTCGATTTCCACGACGCCATCCGTCGGATCGAAGAGCCGCGGAAGCAGGCCGAGCAGGGTCGTCTTGCCACAGCCGTTGGGGCCGACGATCGCGACATGTTCCCCGAACGCGATCTCGAGGTCGATGTCGGCGAGTGAATCGGCGTCGGCTCCCGGATAGCGATAGCGGACGTCTCGAAAACGGATCGAGTCCGCGTGTCGCGCGATCGAGGTCGCCCCGCTGGCCGATTCCGCCTCATCGGGGATCGCGAGGAGCTCTTCGAGGCGTTCGGCCGGTGCCGCGGACGCCTGGATGTCGTTCACGAGGCCGGCCAGCGGTTTCAGACTTCCGCCCGCCACGGCGAGCGCGGTGAGTGAGAGCATGAACGAATCGAAGTCCATCTGGCCTTCAAGAATCTGCCGGGCGGCCAGGATCGCGAGCCCGATCAGGACGAAGACCGCGAGCATCTCGATGAGCGGCGAGGCGATGGCCCTCGCGGTCCGGACCCGCAGTTCCTCGCGAAGCACCGCGTCGTTGGCGGCGTCGAATCGGCCCGCCGCCATCGCTTCGGCGGTCGCGGTCTTGACCGTGCGAATCCCCTGAATGGCCTCGTTTGAAACGCGGAGAAGATCCTCCTGGGCCTCGAGGGCCGCCCGGGTCGCCCGCCGGATGCGGCGCCCCAGCTTTCGAAGGATGGACGCGAGAATCGGCGCGACCAGCAGCGCGACGATGGTCAGCCGCCAGTCGAACCAGATCGCCGCGGCGAAGGCGGCGAGCCCCTTGGTGAGCTGCGCCACGGTCTTGCTCGTGAGGGCGAGCATCCCCCCCTGCAACGCCACGGAATCCTTGTTGATCCGGCTCACGAGCTCGGCGGCGCCGCGTCGTTGGACCTCGGACAACGGCATCGAAAGGGAATGCCGGAAGACGTCGGTTCGCACTTCGGCGACCGCCCGGTTGCTGATCTCGAGCGCCAGGAACTGATGCAGGAAGTTGGCGGTCGCCCCGAACACGGTGAGGAGACCAAGGCCGGTCATGATCGCGACCACCGCGGAAAACGGCTCGGCGGGCAGCAGTTCCACCAGGCCTTCGGGAATGTCGAAACCCGATCGTGATTCGTTGTAATTCGAGATCAGCTGGGCGACCGTCTCCTTCGAGCGACCCTCGAGGATGATTCGAAGCAACGGGCCGAGACTGACGAGCCCGAGACCGAGCCCGCCGGCGGAGAAGATCGCGCAGATCACCGACCCGGCGAGGAGCCAGGGGTGGCGAAGCAGACGTGGAAGCAGGTGTCGAAGACCGTCCATCTGTTGATCGGATTCATCGTCGGGGGGTGGAGCGTCGGATCGGGTCTTTTCACCAAAGCCGAAGCGATGAAGAATACGGGATCGACGCCGATTCGGACGCCATCGGCCACACTCAGCCCGCCAGACCGTCCAGTTCGGTCCAGAAACCGGGGTGGCTCTTGTTGACGCACTCCGGATCCGCCACTTCGATGCCGCCGACCAGGGTGCCCAACACGGCGAAACTCATCGCGATCCGGTGGTCGTCCCATGTCGCGATTCGCCGCGTCTCGATCGCCTCGCCCCGGACCGCGGGCGGGGTGATCCCGATCGAATCCGCCGATTCGACGATGACGCACCCGACCTTGCGAAGCTCGATGGCGAGCGCCGCGATTCGATCGGACTCCTTGATCCGAAGTGTCTCCAGCCCGGTGAGCAGGGTCGGGCCCTTCGCCAGCGCCGCCAGCGCGGCCAGCCCCACCGCGGCATCCGGAAATCCCTTGCAGTCGAGCGTCACGCCTCGGAGCCGCGTCGGCCCGGACACCACGATTCGATCCGCCGCCATCTCGACCGTCGCCCCGAAGTCCGCGAGGGCGTTGATCGCCGCCAGGTCGGGCTGCCGGCTCGAATGTCCCAGACCGAGAATCTCGATGCTTCCGCCGGGCGAACCGGCCGCGAGCATCGCGGGGTAGATCGCACTCGAGGCGTCGGCTTCGATCTCGACGTCGAACCCCGGAATCGGCGACGGCTCGATCCGGATCCGGCGAAGTCCGCCGACGGCGTCGCGTTCGACCGTCACCGCCGCCGAGACCGACTCGAGCACGTCCAGCGTGAGTTCGAGATAGGTGGGGCTCGTCGGGGTCGCTGAAAACCGGAGTTCGACGCCGTCCCGGGTGAACGGCGCCACCAGCATGACGGCGGAGACGAACTGGCTGCTCGCGGTCCGGCCCACGTCGATCGCACCCCCCGGGAGTTCCGCCGGGGGAAGCACCCGGATCGGCAGTCGATCGGGCGCCTCCAGGAACTCCACCACGCCACCGATCGCGTGAAAGAGATCCACGCCGTCCCGGATCGGACGCGCTCGCATCCGCGCCGTGCCGTCGATGTCGACCGGAAGTCTCGCCAGGCCGGCGGCCGCCAGCATGAATCTGACCGGCGTGCCCCCCGCGCCGAGATCGACGACGCCGCCGCCCGGAAAACGACCATCGCCACCATCGATCCGGAGGACGTCGCCTTCCGGCCGCACGATGGTTCCCAGGGTCTCCAGTGCCGCGAGGAGTCGATCCGGATCGTCCGCTCGAAGCGGATGCCGGATCACCGCATCGCCCCGGCAGAGGGCGGCGAGCACGAGGTATCGGTTGGTCAGACTCTTGGATCCCGGCGGTCGCACCGTTCCGCGGACCGGACCGGTCGCGATCGGAATTCGCCTCGTCGCCTCGCGACCCGGCGACGTCATGATCAGGACTCCCGCCGGAAGACCGCCACGACGTCCTCGACGGGCACCACGAAGAGTCGGTTGTCACCTTCGAAGTCGACCGGTATGCCCTGCTTGGGATTGAAGAGGACCCGGTCGTACTGCCTGATCGGGTAGTCCTCGTCGCGCTCGATCTGGCAGCTGATCGAGACGATCCGGCCGGTGAGCGTCGGAATCTCGATCTTGTCGGGGAGGTGGATCCCGACCTTCGTGATCTTCTTGTCCTCGTCCTTGCGGATCAGAACCCTCATTCCGATGGGTTCGACGACTTCGATGCTGTCCTTGCGGGTGGTGCTTTCGGGCATGTTCGGATGATACCCCGGGTCGAGTGCCGGAATCCAACCGGCCGGAAAGTGTCCGTGAACCAGCCCGGCTAGCATTCGGAGATGCCAGATCCAGTCAATCATCTTGAAGCACTGATCCGCGACATTCCCGATTTCCCAAAGCCGGGAATCGTGTTCAAGGACATCACGCCACTGCTCGCCGATCCCGCCGGCCTGGCGATGGCCGTGGAGATCATGGCGAACCCGTATCGAAACGAACGCGTCGATCTGGTGGTCGGTGCGGAAAGTCGCGGCTTCATCTTCGGCACCGCGATCGCACAGTCGCTGTCCTGCGGATTCGTACCGATCCGCAAGCCCGGCAAGCTGCCCGGCAGGACCGTCCGGGCCTCCTACGATCTGGAATACGGCTCCGACGTGCTCGAGGTGCACGCGGATTCGTTGTCTCCGGGCCATCGGGTCCTGATGGTCGACGATCTGCTCGCGACCGGCGGCACCATGGCCGCCTGCATCGAGCTGGTGCGGGGGCTCGGCGCGGAAATCGCGGCGACCGCGTTCCTGATCGAGCTCGGCTTCCTCGACGGCCGCCGAAAACTCGGCCACGTGCCGGTCCACGCGGCGATCACCTTCTAGACTCCCGCGGCTCCGGCGGCACCCAGCCCGAGCAGGGCGAGGACCAGAAGGCCGATCAGCAACTGCACGATGAAGAGGATGGTTCCGATCATGCCGCAGATCATGCCGGCCTTGACCGTCGGCCGGCCTTCCGGGACTCGGAGTCCGGCGTCGATCTCGCGAAGGTCCCCCGCACCCATCACCCAGGCCGCGATCCCCGTCGGCGCGCAGATGACCAGCGAGAGCACGCCGAGCACGAGAATGATGGCACTTCGATCGGGATTCATGTCTTGATTCCGGAAGCGGAAGGAGGAATCGATCGTGGCGGGCCGGATACCCGGCCCGCGAGTCATTCTATCGGAACCCCGGCTGCCGAATTTCATCGGGACCCGTTCCGACCCGCGTCGAGTGGTTTCTGATGCCGATTCGGCGGATCTTCTGGCGACGGTGACGCCGATGCCGGAGCGATTCGCCCCCTGTTCCGGCTACAATCGACCGTCGCAGATGCCGTGCCCCGGCGGCTCGACCCGGTCGAGCGACCGGACTCGATTTTCACGTTGAATCAGGATTTCGAACCATGACCAGTGCCAGTACCACGCCGGAGATCTCCGGCGCTGCCGACACCGACCCGCTCCAGCTCATCGACGTCGACCACGTGCGGTTCTACGTGGGAAACGCGAAGCAGGCCGCGTTCTTCTACGCCCAGACCTTCGGCTTCGAAGTCATGCAGATCGCCGACCTCACCACCGGCAGCCGCGACACCGCGCGGTACCTGCTGACGCAGGGCAACATCCGGTTCATCCTCGAGACCCCGCTCAACGCCGACCACCCGATCAACGACGAACTCGTCAAGTTCGGCGACGGCGTCAAGGACGTCGCCTTCAACGTTCATGATTCGGAGAAGGCCTACGAGCGCGCCATCGCCAACGGTGGCGAATCCGCCTACGAACCGCGCACGATCTCGGACGCGACGGGCACCGTCACCATGTCCGGGGTCAAGGCCTACGGGCGGGCGGTTCACAGCTTCGTCAGCCGAAGCGGCGGATACGGACTCACCGAACTCAAGCAGGGCGGCCTCTTCAGTCCGGAATTCAAGCCCTTCGACTTCATGATGAACGCGTACAACCGCGAGCATCCCTGCGGCCTCAAGTTCGTCGACCACTGCGTCGGCAACGTCGAGGAAGGGCGGATGAACCACTGGGTCGAGTGGTACGAGAACGTGCTCGAGTTCTCGATGTTCAAGCACTTCGACGACGCCGACATCTCGACGGAATACTCGGCCCTGATGTCGAAGGTGATGGCCTCCGGCAACCACCTCATCAAGATGCCGATCAACGAACCGGCGGAAGGCAAGAAGAAGAGCCAGATCCTCGAGTACCTCGAGTGGCACGGCATGACTCCCGGTGTCCAGCATCTGGCGCTTCGAACCGACGACGAACTCGCCTCCGTCAAGGAGCTCCGACGTCGCGGTGTGGACTTCCTCGCCCTTCCGGACACCTACTACGAGGCCGTCTGGAACCGCGTGGACACCGTGCTTCGATCCCACGGCCACGAGCCGGTCAAGGAGGATCACCAGCGGGTCAAGGACCTCGGCATCCTCGTGGACGCCGACGACGAGGGATACCTGCTGCAGCTCTTCACCAAGCCGCTGCAGGATCGCCCGACCCTGTTCTTCGAGATCATCAGCCGCCGCGGAAGCCAGAGTTTCGGCAAGGGCAACTTCAAGGCGCTCTTCGAAGCCCTCGAGATCGAACAGGACCGTCGCGGCAACCTCTAGCCGACGACGCCGATGTTCCGGAGGCGATCCTCGCTCCGGCCAGCATCGAAAGAAGCGACCCGCACCCCCGGACGCCGAAGGTTCCGGGGGTGTTCTTTCACCCACGACCTCGTTTCACCGCGCCGGGCGGCGACCATCGGCCGATTGCCTGAGCAAACGTTCGGACATTTGGCGGCCGAATCGCTCGTCCACCCCCCCCGTTCGGTGTCGCGGACGGCGGTCTTTCCAATTAAAATCCGACCATGTCGCCGCACGCGCTCGACGCCTCTCGAAATCACCGCCCGGGATCCAAGCATGCGTTCCTCCGCCAGCCGAGCCTTCGCCACCCTCATCACCCCACTGCTTCTGACCGGGGTCGTCGCGGCCCAGTCGTCCGCCCCGACCGGAAAGCCGCTCGCACCGGACTTCGCCGAGAAGCTGACGGCGCTCCAGGAGGCGCTCATCGAGAACGAGGTCACCGGGAGCAACGTGGTCCTGGTCGGCCTCGATGGCGAGGTCGTTCATCGTTCGGTCCGGAACTCCGGCCGGCAGGGTGATCGAGACATCACCGAGGAGACCTTGTTCCCCATCTGGTCGATGTCCAAGCCGATCACGATCGTGGCCATGATGACCCTCCATGAGAAGGGCCTCTTCGACTGGAACGACCCCGTCTCGAAGTACATCCCGTGCTTCGCCGATCTCACCGTCCGGGAAGGCGACACCGTCCGGCCCGCGAAGACGCCGCTTCGGGTGATCGACCTCATGACGCACCGGTCCGGCTATTCCTACTACCCCTCCGTTCCGGGCATTCCACCGCGACATGACCAGCCCCAGCAGAGCCAGACCAAGTTCAAGGACCTTCAGGAGTTCTGCGAGGCGGCGGCGGCCCACCCCCTCGACTTCGATCCGGGAACCGACTTTCGCTACGGCATCAACCAGGCGATTCTCGGTCGCCTGGTCGAGGTCCTGTCCGGGCGGCCCTTCGGCACCTACCTGGAAGAGGCGATCTTCGAACCGCTCGGCATGACCGACACGAGCTTCGTGCTCGACGAGCAGCGCCGAGCACGCTTCCAGCCGCTCTACATCAACATCGGCGATCTCAAGGGTTACACCAATCTCCTCGATGAGCTGAACTACGACCCCGACAGCAAAGCGCACTTCGGCGGCGAAGGCCTCGTCTCGAGCCCCGCCGACTACGCGAGGTTCTGCGAGATGCTGGCGAACAAGGGGGATTTCCGCGGCCGAAGGATCATCTCACCCGAGAGCATCGAGGCGATCCGCACGGTCTACAGCGAGGACGTCTTCCCCGAGTTGATGCCCGGGGTCGACATGGGCTTCAGCGTGTTCGTGACGACCGACCCGGAATCCGAGGGCCACAACACGCCGCTGGGGGTCTTCGGCTGGTCGGGCTATCACAACACCCACTTCTTCGTCGACCCCGACTCGAACGCCTGGGCGATCTTCATGAGTCGCGCTCGAGACTTCAACGGTACGATTCCCCCACGACTTCGCGCCGCGGTCTACGGCGAACGATCCTCGAACTGACCCCAGCCCACGGAGCTTCGTCATGGCCGGAAGAATCCAACGTTCCAGCGCCTTGTTCAAGGCTTCGTGGTCGGTCCTTCGCGAGGACAAGACCCTCCTGCTCTTTCCGATCCTGAGCAGCCTCGCGTCCCTCGTGGTGATCGCGAGTTTCGCGATTCCGGTCGTGACACTGCTCACCACGGACGACACGCTCCGAAACGAAGTGATCTCGACGATGAACGAGGCGCCGCAGTCGTCGTCGGAAGCGGCCGCCGCGAGCACCGGTCCCGGCGGGGATGCCTCCCCGATTCCCGAAGGCTGGCAGATCGCCGGTTACGCCTACCTCTTCGCGTTCTACTTCGTCACCAGCTTCGTGGTCATCTTCTTCAACGCGGCGCTCATCGCGGCCGCGAATGAACGGTTCCAGGGGCGGCCGACGGGGGTCGGGGCCGGGATCAGCGTCGCGTTGAAACGCCTGCCCCAGATCCTCGGCTGGACCCTGGTGGCGACGACCGTGAACCTGATCCTGCGGGCGATCGAGGAGCGGGTCGGGCTGGTCGGCAAGATCATCGTCGGACTGATCGGGGTCGGATGGGCGATCGCGATCTACTTCGCGGTCCCCGCGGTCGTCCTGGAGGGCGTCGGACCCATCGGCGCCATCAAGCGTTCGGGCCAGACCATTCGAAAGACCTGGGGCGAGAGTCTGATGATCGCGGTCGGTTTCGGCCTCGCCGGAATCGTCATCACCGTGTTCGGCATCATCCTGCTCGTCGGCGGTGGTGTCGCGATCGCCGCCGCCGCCGGGGGTGGCTCGGCGATCGGCATGACCGGCGGCATCGTGATCGCGGTCTGCGGCGTCGTGGTGCTCGTGGGATGGGCGATTCTGTCCGGAACCCTTCGCGGAATCACCCAGACGGCGCTCTTCCGCTTCGCGACCGACGGCACCGTCGTTTCGGGATTCGATCAGCACGATCTCGAGGTCGCGTTCCAGCACAAGTGATTCCCGACGCCCTCTAGCCGGGCGGATTCCGCTCGTCAGAATCGAGCACGTCGACGTCGAACGAGGGCAGGCCGGGGATCGCGGCGGCGGTTCGAACCACCAGCGTCTTCGTGCGGTGCCGCAGCCGGAGCCCGCTCGGCTCGATGGACGCCAGCAGGAACAAGGTCACCACCCGCATGCCGGTGGTCAGGACGAATATGGTCGCGTAGCCCGAGCTCGTGGTTCCGACGACGTCGAGCACCGCGCCGCCGAGCAGGCTCCCGCCCACCATCACCGTCGCGAGCAGAAGCTGGTACACGGTCATGATCGGGGTGCGCCGGGACTCCGGAATCGTGTCGAAGACCAGCAGGAACGAACCGTTCTCCCAGCACGCCCAGCCGAAGCCGACGTAGACCTGGAAGAGCACCAGAAGCCACCATGGCTCGACGAAGAGCCAGAGCAGCGCCGCCGGCAGCGTCATCAACGCCCCGATCCAGAGCACCCGGCCGGGCCCGAGAACGCGGGTCATCCGACCGACCAGCGGCAGGAACACGATCTTCGATCCGAAGGTCCCCAGTTGCACGCAGATGATCTGCCAGTATTCGAAGCCCAGCTGTTCCCGCATGTACGGCCCGAAGAACGGCGCGGTCACGAAGACGCAGAGGAAGAACGACAGCATGTAGCCCAGCAATCCCCGCGTGCGGGCGTCGGCGAGGAATCGGCGAAGGACCTTCGGGGTGGGCGGCTCGATCTCGAGGGCCAGTTCGGGCTTCGGCTCCGACTGGCTTCGCAGGCACCAGGTGGAGATGCAGCGGACCAGGACCGCGATCGAGAAGACGACGGCGAACGCCTCGAGCGGACGCCCCATCGACTCGCCTTCCTGCAGGATGAATCCGGCCGCGAGCCCGGTCGCGAGGGCGATCTGGATCCACCGGCTCCGGCGGGCCCAGAACTCCGCCCGGATCGGCCTCGGGACCAGCGTGGTGAACCAGGTCTGCCAGGTCGGCGCGGTCATGTAACCGCTCGCCCAGTAGACGGCGATGGTCGCGTAGAGGAGCCACGGCGGCATGGCGCCGTACCACGCCCCGATCACCAGCGGCACGATTGAACACGCCTGGACCGCGGCGCAGGACGACGTCCACCGCCGAAGCGAACCCGCCCGTTTCGCGCCCCACGGCGTGATCAACTGAAGCACCGCACCGATGAACACCGGAATGGTGGCCACGAGCCCGCTCGCCACCTCGCCCATCCCGAGGGCGAGGGCGAACAGCACGAACTGCCATTCCCCGGCCCCGGTCATCATCGAAAAACAGGAGCCATCCACGACCAGAAGCCGGAGGTCGCGACGACGACGATGGACGGAGGCGAACGACATTCGGAGAGTGTCCTCCTTCACGCCGCCGCAAGCCAGTGGCAGTGATCGAAAGAATCTCCGGATTGCCCAGATCGCCGGTCGTTCGAACGCTTCCAACCCCATCGAGCCAGGCGATCACCTCAGGGCCTCGGTGGCCGGATCCTTTGATCTTTGTAATGACGAGAGGATGTCTGGACGATAAAAAACCAGGTTGAAACCATGATCGAGTACATCCTTCTTGCCATCGTCATCGCCGCGGGGATTCCGTGTTTCTACTTCGGAACTGGCATCATTGCTCGCCGCTTCGCGGACCGGAGAGCCGCCTCGTTCATTGGAATCGGCTGCGTCGCGATCACGTACGACGACGGCCCGAGTCCGAAGCAGACCCATCGAATTCTCGATCTCCTCGCCGAAAGCGGGGCGTCCGCCACGTTCTTTCTGATCGGAGACTCGGCGATACGGCACCCGGACGTCGTCGAACGAATTGTCGCCGAGGGTCATGCGGTCGGCTGGCATTCCAAGACCCACCGAAATCAATGGAAGTGCTGGCCACTCACCGCATGGCGCGACACGACCCGGATCCCCGGGCTCCTCCGCTCCGGACGGACGAAGGCGACGATCTACCGCCC
>NYSY01000054.1 GCA_002683215.1 Planctomycetaceae bacterium | reverse complement strand
GGACCAGGAGGGAACCGCCCTCTGAAAACGGGTATCGTCGAGTCGAGATGTCCGAACGTCTTCACGCCCGGAACGATCGTCAACCCCCGACCCACCCCCCGACGAGGCCACCCGCCATGCCCTTCATGTCATTCATGCTCCGGCCTCTCCTCGCCAACGGCCTCTTCGCCGTTCTGCTGACGACGTGCCTTCTCACGCTCGGCGGGTGCAGCAACGGGAAGACCCCCCAGGTGACGACGCCGGACCCCCGGGCCGACGGCACGATGACCATCTATCGCCTCGACGGCGACCGGTACCCCGGTGACCCCTTGCCGCCCGGCACCACGCTCCTGCACGACCATTCGGTGATCAAGGCGTGCGGGATCGCCGATCGCGAAACCCGGGAGCAGATTCTCGCCGCGTTCGAGACGGGTATCGCCGACCACCAGGCCGGTATCCGCGTCGACTGCTTCCGGCCACGGCACGCGATTCGCATCGTGCAGGACGGCGTCACCACCGACCATCTGATCTGCTTCGAGTGTTCGAACTGGATGACCTGGACGGATGGCGAACGCACTGGCGGCGGCGACACCGCCGACACCTCGCGGCCGACTTTCGATCGAATCCTCGACGGCTGTTCGGCCTCCGGCTGACCCTCGCTTCGCCGAGCGGATCCGGCTCGAAGATCCTCGCGCCGCACGCGAAGACCGGTGCCTTCAGGGCTCCACGCACAGGCTGAACTGGCCGGTCTGGGATGAACTCGCCACGGGGTACCACGTCACACCACCGTCGGGCGAAGTCTCGGCGGGCAGGTCCGACGCGCCGTCGTAACCGAATCCGCCCGCGAGAAGAATCGCGCACTCCGTGGAGATGATGTAGGGACCTCGGGGGACCATGCGGATGCCGACGCTCTCGATCTCCCGTTCCTGAGGCGCCAGGAGGTCGCTGACGGTGCAACGCTCGAAGTCCACCGGGCCGGAGGATTGGACGGTCGCATCGACCTCTGGATACGTGTCGACCACCAGATCCGGCCCACCATCGGTGAAGGTGATGACGATTCGATAAGGCGTCGTTCCGATGGCCCGGCCGTGTCGACCCGGCGTCACGCCGGAGACGTTGGACTGTCCGTAACCGAGCGGCCTCGGCGCCGCGAGGAAGCGGAGCCGCGAAATCGACGTGAGTCCGGCGGGCATCCGCTGTCGGAAGACGTTGCCGATCGCGTCCCGGGAGATCGCGACGACGAACGGGAGGTTCTCGGCGGGCGGGTATCCGGTCTCGATCGCATCCGCGGCGCAGGCCAATGCGTCGAGCGGGAGCACGTCACCGACGTCTTCGCACCGGATGTCGCGCCCCCAGAAGACGCCGTTCGCCGCCGTGCATTCGGCCAGCGTCGACTGGGTGCAGCCGCCGTCGGGACTGGTGCAGGCGCCAAGCCGGGGATCGGATGGCGAGACGGCATAGGCGTCGTCGAGGGTGTCCCACGCCAGTTCNTCGCAATCGAGATGGACCGCGGTGGTCTCCGGGTTCAGATTCGCAGGATCGGCGAGGAAGATGCGTGTACCGTCGTCGAGCACGTTGTCGCCGAGAAATCCGCCCGGCACCGGATTGCCGTTGCAGTCCCGGATGAATCCCGGTTCGGTCCATTCCGGACACGCCCCCCAGTGGCCGAGGAGGATCGGAAGGTCGGCACCGTCGACGATGCCGTCGAGGTTGAGGTCGCCGAGGCAGGGCGCCTCGAACGGGCAGGCGCCCCAGGCCGCGAGCAGCCCGGCGAGGTCCGCACCGCCGACGGAACCGTCACCGTCGAGGTCACCGGGACACGCACCGACGACGAGCGCGGTGGCCGCATAGCCGTAGCCGACCGGATCCGTCGCGGACGCCGACGAGGCCCATTCGATCTCGAGTCCGAGGTTGGTGCTCGAAATGACGCGAAGGTCGTTGTAGCTCGAACCGAATCCACCGCCCAGTGAGGACGCCGCGTCCCAGACCACCGAGCCGGTCGCCCGGTCCCTGACCCGGAGGGTCGACAACGGCGAGCCGCTCGAATCCGAACCGATCGCCACCGCATTGAACATGACGCCGACGAGCCCGGCCGGATTCCAGACCGATCGCCGACACGTGGTGCCCGCCGGAAGGGCGTTGATCCCGTCCCCGAAGACGATCGATGCCGCACCTTCACTCCAGGCGAGCGTGTCATCGCATGCGGCGCCGGTCTGCTCGGGACAGATCTGCAGGAGTCGATTGGCNCCACCCCCGAGGTTTCCATTCGCCCGGGGCGAGCCGTATCGGTCGGAGTCGTCACTCGCCAGCTTCCCCTCGACGGCGCTCTGCATGAGCGAAAGGTAGGTGCGGGCCACGACCTGCCTCGGCGCCTGGTAGTCGGCATCGGTGATGAAACGCTGGAGGAACAGCGCCGCGACCCCGACCGCGAAGGGCGACGCCGCCGAGGTCCCGGTCCGGAGCATGAGACCACCGTCGGGGTGCTGCCAGTCGGCCGAGCTGATGAGGCTGCCCGGCGCCCAGAGTCCGATCTGCGTGCCGAAGTTCGAATAGATGCCGACGCGATCGGTGACGTCCGAAGCGCCGACGGCGCAGACCCCCGGCTTGGCGGCCGGGTAGTTCATGTAGGCGGGTAGCGAGGAGTTCCCGGCCGCGGCGAAGACCGGGATGCCCCGGCCGATGACGGCGTTGATCGCGGTGCTCATGATGAACATCTGGTTTCCGTACCAGTTCGTCGCGAGGGACATGTTCGCCACCGCCGGCGTCCCGATGTTCGCCGGATTCGCGATCCAGTTGAGACCGGCGACGACGTTGGCGACCGAGCCCGAGTTCTGCGGGCCCAGGACCCGAAGCGAGGTGATCGACGCGCCACGTGCCACACCCGAGATCGAGCCCGCCGCGATCGAGGCGGACCGCGTGCCGTGTCCGTTGGTGTCCTCGCCCCCGGGATTGTCGTCCGGGTAGAAGTTCAGCATCGTGGTGATGCGTCCCGCGAACTCCGTCTGGGCCGAGTTGATCCCGCTGTCCACGATGATGACGTTGACGCCCTCCCCGTCGGCCCCGCAGGGATCGAAGACGGGCGCGAGCCCGTCCGGACTCGAGATCCGGCGCAGCCCCCAGGAGTCGGGAAGATCGGGATTGATGATCTCGTCGTCGCCGGTCCCGTGCACGACCAGATCGGGTTCGACCCGAACGACGAGCGGGTGCCGCGCGAGGGCGTTCGCGGTCTCCACGGACATGAACGCGGAAAAGCCGATGAGGGCGTGGTCGTANCGGTCGCGAATCTCGATGCCGAGCGGGGCGTCCGCCAGCACCTGGTCGATCGACGTCCGTGCCCGACGATCGAGATCCAACCCCGATCCCGGAACGTCACGCAGCTGAACGAGCCAGCCGGGAACGCCGTCGCCTTCGCGAACGTACTGCTCGCCCACGAGCAGACGACCGAGGTCGGCTGGTCGGACGGCGCCTTTCTTCGTCGCCGGGCCCGCTTCCCCGGCCGCGGCCCCACCCATGGCTGCGATCAGGAGCGCGGCGAGCAGCGGACGTGCGTGCGGTCTCTTTCTCATCGGATCTTTCTCGCTTTGCAATCTCTGGAAGGCGTCGCGCTGGCGCGATTCCAATGCGAATATACGCCATACCCAAGGCCCAGAACCACCTATTTCAGACGCAACGGGCGAATCGAGCGCGCCCGGTGGACAAGGCCGTTCGTACGTATCAGTCTTCTGGCGTTCGCCTGGACCAGCCGGGCCGCCGGTCGCTACCCGTCGGTGTCGGCGCGGGTCACGGGCAACTGCACCTCGCCGTAGCGCCAGAACCACGGGACGAACGGACTGTTGTAGCCGAGATATCGCGGCGGTCCGTCCGGTCGCCATTCCCCGTGCTCACCGAGCCAGGCGCGGACCCGCGCGAGGGCTTCGGCGAACTGCGCATCGTCGTACGAGCCGCGTACCCCCGTGCTCGCGTACGCCTGCGGTGCGACGTCCTCGACCTTGACGACGCCGTCGGTCCCGAGCGGACCGAGGTCCGGCGTGCGATAGAGGAACGCCATCGCGGTCATCCGGTCGTCGGCGGCCGCGTCGCCCGACGACTCGTAGGTCATGTCGACCGGCGCGGTCATCGGAATGTCGTTCGTACTGATGTGCCGGAAGAGCGGACCGAACATCTGGCTTTGGCCGGCCGAGGCGCGGTCGTCGGTCACCACCGCGGCCCGGTAGGTCGGGTACTCGCGGATCTCGACCGCGTCGACGGGCGTGAGTTCCGGCCAGGCCTCGGGGAGCGGCGCCTCGTCGAAGTACCAGGTCCCGCCCGAGGTGCGGACGCAGCCGACCAGCGTGAGGACCCCCACCGCGGCAGCCCCGATTCCGAGCCCCGCAACCACCTTCTTGAACCGCGATCGACGAGCCATGCGTATCTCCATTGGTCATTGATATCGGTCGCGAATTCGGCCCCAGGCGGATTCCGAGTCAGCAATCTGGAAGACCCCTCGCGAAACCCGATCACGCTCGGTGGTCATCCGCTCAGGCCTCCAGCTTAAACGACGAAATGATCGATCGTTGCGGGGGAACGGCGGATAGGATCGAGTCTCTTCCCCAGCCAACACCCCGAGCGAGAAAGACATGACCCGCCCCCTTGCCATCGTCGCCCTGATCTTCGCCGCGTGCTCCACCGCATCCGCCAGCGGCGTCGACGGCGTCAAATTCACGGTGTGCCCCTCCGGCTGCGACTACACGTCGATCCAGGACGCGATCGACAACTCGTTCGCGCCCTCCACGATCGTGGTGAAGGCCGGCACCTACAACGAGAACGAGATCAACACCTCGGGACTGCCGTACACGATCACCGGCGAGGTCGCCTCCGACGGCACGCTGCTCACCACGATCTCGGGGGCCAACCTCGATGTCGATGAGAACAGCAGCGTGTTCTACTTCAACAGCGGAGAGACCTCGACGACGGTGATCCAGAACCTGATCATCGCCGACGGCAACGCCCACGGATATGGCGGTGGAATCCAGATCTTCAACTGCAGTCCGACGATCAAGTCGTGCACCATCACCGGTAATTCCGCCCTCTACCGCAACGATGGATCAGCGGAGAACAACCCCTCCGGCGGCGGGATCTACCTGTCGGGAAGCGACTCGCTGATCGAGGATTGCACGATCACCGACAACTCCGTCCAATGGGAGGGATCGAAAGACGCCGCGGGCGGGGGCATCTACTGCAACGAAGGGAGCCCGACGCTCTCGGGGTGCCAGATCACCGACAACTCCATCTTCCACACCGGGGGGGATCCCTGCGGAGACTGCGCGGGGCCGGAATGCGGCCAGGCCGAGGGCATGGGCATCGCCGGCTACAAGACTACGCTCACGATCACGAACTGCGTGATCGAGGGAAACACCGTGGCGGATCAGTACACGACGGTCTGCGACAGCAACTCGAGCCAGACCGCCAGTAGTGGCGGTGGCTTGTGGTGCAAGGAAAGCACGGTGTCGATCACCGACACCGTCATCTCCAACAACTGGGCGAGACTGTACGGGGGGATCTACGCCTACGAATCCACCATCGACCTCCTCCGGTGCGAGATCCGCGGAAACAACGACACCGGCATCTACCTGGACGAGGGTGATGATGGGACGATCTCCGAGTGCCTCATCGATTCGAACACCAATGCCGGCATCAGCATGTACAGGACCAATCTCCAGCTCACCGACAGCTTCATCACCGGCAATTCGATCGGGATCGACGCCGGCGAATCAGCCTCGGCCGGCGTCCAGCGCACCGTCATCAAGGACAATTCGTACGGGGGCGGCCAGGGAGGCATCTCCCTCTCGTCCTCCGACGACTCCGCCAGTCTGACCCTCACTCAAAGCCACCTGTGCGGGAATCCCGTGGGGTCCGCGGGCGCCCTCACCAGCAACCAGGTCAATACCGGCTACCCGTCGAGCCAGGTCATCGTCGCCCAGGGCACCGTGGTGTCGGGTTCGTGCCTGACCACGATCTCCGTCGAGCAGGATGGGTCGGGCGACTTCACGAACATCCAGGACGCCATCGACGCCGCCCCGATCGGCACGACCGTCCGGATCGGCCCTGGAACCTGGCCCGGCGGCTGGACGACCCGCGCGCGTGCGGTCAACATCGAGGGGACGCCCGACATCGGGAGCGCGCCGTTGACGATCATCAACGGCGGCGGCAGCGAGACGGGGATCATCGTCGTGGGGAACGGAGGCGGGCAGACCACGATCAGCGATCTTCAGGTGATCGACTGCTTCGCTACGGACGGCGGGAGCGGAATGACGGTGGGGACCGCCAACCTGAAACTGACCGGGTGCATCTTCCAGGGGAACCAGACCACCACCGGTTCTGCCGCCGGCATCCTCTTCACGGGAAGCATCGCCACCCTCAATTCATGCAAGTTCATCCAGAACAACGCGGCCGCGTCCCCCGGAGGCGGGATGCTCATCAGCGACAACGCCTCGGTGACGATTTCCGGTTGCACCTTCAATGAGAACTCCGCCGCGAACGGGGGCGGCGCGATCTGCGTCGCCGACGGC
>NYSY01000053.1 GCA_002683215.1 Planctomycetaceae bacterium | reverse complement strand
GAACTGGGCGTGGACCCGTCGTCGACGGTAAAGGTCGAGAACGGCGTGATTCGAATGGACTACACGGGTTGGGAGTCGTTAAACGGCCGCTTCGGCCACCTCTTCCACGAGGTTCCGTTCGATCGCTATCGAGTCCGCGTCGTCTACCGCTTTCTCGGGGAGCAGGTGAAGGGCGGGCCCGGCTGGGCGTACCGGAACAGCGGGATCATGCTTCACTGCCAGGATCCGAAGTCGATGCGCACCGATCAGGATTTTCCGGTCTCCGTCGAAGTCCAGTTGCTCGGGGGAAGCGGCTCGGGCAAGCGGTCCACCGCGAATCTCTGCACGCCGGGAACCAACGTGGAGATGAAGCAGGAGGTCGTCACGCGGCACTGCACGAATTCGCGCAGCGAGACGTTCCACGGCGACCAGTGGGTGACCGCGGAGGTCGAGGTGCTCGGCAACGAGTCGATCACCCACTTCGTGAACGGCGTCGAAGTGATGAAGTACCAGCGGCCGCAGCTCGATCCGAGCGATCCGGATGCGCAGACCCAGATGCGGATTCGGAACGGCGACGTCATGCTGGACCGGGGCTGGATCTCGCTCCAGGGCGAGAGTCATCCGGTGGAATTCAAGTCGGTGGAGATCAAGCCGGTGCCGGTCGCGGCGCCGGGCGGGGCATCGCGACCCGCGGCCCCCGCGCTCCGCAAGGGCGAATGAGTCGTCCGCTAAGAGGATCGGCCCGTTTCGTCCCGGCCCCATCCGGTTTCACCTCGAGCGATCTGACGTTTCGCGATCACTCGCTCCACGATTCGAACGTATCCGTACATGAGCATCGCGGGCCATTCCCAGGGACGGACGAGCAGTCGCTTGAGCATTCCAGCGACATGACTTTCATGGTTCTGCATCAGATTGGGAAACTTCGTCTGAAGCTCGAATCCGCCTCGTCGTGCTCTCGTCATCACCGCGAGGAGTGACTTCAGGTCCCGGGGCTGTTGGACGATCGCCGTGGTGCCGGCCACGGATCCTCTCTCCCCCGTCTTGAAGTGACCTTGAACGAAACCATCGTCGGCCACGATTTCGGGAAACTTCGCCCATCGCCCTCTTCCCTGCTCGGTCAAGACGAAACAGCCGCTTCCATTCGGCGCTCCAGTGCCGAAATAAGGGTTGAACCGCTCGGCTCGCTTGTACAGCCGGACCGCGAGCGATGCGCCGGTGAGATCGAAGCTCGGTGTCGGGGAAACGATGTGAAGTTCATCTCGCGCCGCTTCGATGATCGTGCGGAGCGTTCCCGGCCGTAACTCGATATCCGCGTCCAGGAACACTCTCGGGAACCGAGTCAGGTGTTCTTCGCCGAGATTGAGCGCGTTGCACTTTCCAGGCGTCGAGGTCTCGATGACCCTGATGCCGTGTCCGAAGTTTCTGGCACGTTCGGCGGTCGCGTCGGAACTTCCGTTCACGACCACCACGATCTCGAGATCCTCGATGCGATCCGCAACCACACCCTGGAGGGTCTGGTCGATGAGATTTTCCTCGTTGTGGGCTGGAATGACGACGCTGGGCACGAATTGGATCCTCCATTCAGGCGTTACCTACATCGGCCGGTTCCGACCCACGCCTGCATCCTGACCTCGCCATGGAGGCAATTCGTGGCATCTCACCCCCGGTCCGGGGTCGATCGGCGATTCGAGCGCCACGCGGATCGGTCGGGATCGGGGACGAACGCCGTCAGCGGCGGACCCGATCAGGATGATTCAGTCTGCGGTCCGACTGGACTCGTCGCGGCCCCAGCCCTCCTCGCCGCGTGCGATCTGGCGGCGGGCGAGCAGGTGTTCGCAGGTCCGCACGAAGCAATACAGGAGGAGCGATGCCCAGGTCCACGGCCGCCACAGCATTCGTCGCAGGACACCGCCGACCTGAGACGGATGCTTGCCCACGAGTCGGGGGAATCGACGCGCGAGTTGGATCATGCCCCGACGAATCCTGGTTCGGATCGTGATGAGGGATGAAAGGTCGCGAGGCGGGCGCACGACGGCGCGACGANCCACGACGGTTCTGGATTCACCGGGTCCGAAGTGGTTCTCGACGAATCCGTCGTCGGAGATGACATCCGGAAACGCTTCCCACCGGCTTCGTCCCGCCGCGGATACCGCGTAGCAGCCGCTGGCGTTCGGCGCGCCGCGACCGAAGTAGTCGTGGAATCGTTCCGTGCGGTTGTAGAGCCGCACCGCGAGCGAGCACCCGGCCTCGTCGTACGCGAGCTCCGGGGCGACGATCGGATGCGATTCGGAGGCGGCCTCGATGATCGCGGTGAGCGTTCCTGGCTCGAGGCGGACGTCCGCGTCGAGGAACACGCGGGGGAAGGTCCGGACGGCGTTCTCGCCGACGTTCAGCGCATTCGACTTGCCCGGCGTGGGGATNTCGATCACCGTCACCCGGGGGTCGACGCCGCCCGCGATCTCCGCCGTCCGATCGGAGGAAGCGTTCACAATCACGACGATTTCGAGATCCGGGATGTCATCGGCGAGGACGCCTCGAAGGGTCCGTTCGATGCCTGCCGCTTCGTTGTGGGCTGGAATGACGACGCTGGGCACGGATTCGATCCTCCATTCAGGCGTTACCGGCATCGGCCGGGTTCGGCCCGGACATGCACCTCGACGGAGGAAAGGGTGGCCGAATCAGAGGATCCCGGGGCTCCGGGCCTCCCGGAAACGGCACCCGCCCGCGGACGAGATCGTCGGCGGGCGGGTGGTCTTCCGATTCAGCGTTCGAGTCCGCTCAGTTCTCGAAGAGATCGTGGCTCTCCGAGCGGATCGCCACGATCGTCTTGACCGCGGCCTTCGCCTTGGTGGCATCGCCCTCGAGGGCCGCCTGTTCTGCCTGCAGGGCCGTCAGCATGGCCTTGATCATGTCGATCTGAAACGCGGCGTGGTATGCCTTCTCATTGGTTCCGAACTTCGCTTTCGCCGCGTCGCTCATCGGAATCGCCGCGCTGTGTTGCTTGGCGGTCATCAGCGACGTCTGGAGCGTACGGATCGCCTTGAGGTCATTCTGCATGGAGATGTCGTCGAACTTCGCCCGGCGCAGGCTTCGCAGTGCGCGGCCCGAAATCTCCATCGCGTCATTGAACGCCTCCCGGGGATCGACGGGCTTGTCGGCCTTCGGGGTGTCCTGCGTCGGCTGCGCCATGTCGCCACCTCGGCCCGTCGGACGATTGCCCATTCTGGCCTCGATGAACGTGACGGCCTCGATCCGCGTGACGTAACCGTCGGCGTCGGCATCCGCCTGGTCGAAGAAGCGTCCGTTGCCGTTGCCGCCGGAGGCTTCCGTCTTGGAGATCCGCCCGTCCAGATCCGCGTCCGCCCGCATCATCCGATTCAGCATCGCTTCGGGATTTGCGCCGCGATTGCCGCGGCCCGCGCCCGGACGATCTCCACGAGGGCCTTTTCCGGGCTGCTGCTGGTCCGCGGTGTCACCACGCTGACCGGGTCGGCTGCCGTCGCCATTCTGGGCCGGGGCGGGGCTCGAGAGCAGGAGCGTGAACAGGCCGAACGTGGCAAGCATGCGAGGGCGGATGGGCATCGGGAACTCCAAGGGGACGTGACGGGGAGAGTGAGGTTTCGATGGTACGGGGCGGAAGGTTCGGGGGAACGTGGGAGCAGGGCGGATTCTTGCGTCGGATCCGGCAATCTCGAGCGATCGGAACAGGGGGCCGATCGGCGGAATCAGGTCGCGGCCGCGACGATCGCCTGAGCCTCATCGAGGATCCGTTCCACGTGATCGGACCCCTTGAGACTCTCCGCGTAGATCTTCGAGATCGGCTCGGTCCCGGAGGGGCGGGCGGCGAACCAGCCGTGTTCCGTGGTGACCTTGAGGCCGCCGATCGCGGCGTCGTTGCCGGGGGCTCGGGTGAGAATCGTCGAGATCGGATCGCCCGCGAGCTCGGTCGCGGTGACCGCCGAGGCATCGAGCGCCTTCAGGGCGGATCGGGTCGCCGCGTCGGCCGGGGCGGAGATCCGCCGATACGTCGAATCGCCGAACCGATCGACGATCTCCGATTCGTGTTCGCCGGGATCACGTCCGGTGGTCGCGAGGATCTCCGCGGCCAGCAGGTCCATCACGATGCCGTCCTTGTCGGTGGTCCACGGCTTTCCGGCACGGGTGAGGAAGGACGCACCGGCGCTCTCCTCGCCGCCGAAGCAGATCGAGCCGTCGAAGAGGCCCGGGGCGAACCACTTGAATCCCACCGGTACCTCGCAGAGCGATCGTCCGGCATCCGCGACCACTCGGTCGATCAGGATGCTGGACACGAGGGTCTTGCCGATCCGGCTCAAGGGGTTCCAGTCGGATCGCGTCGCGAGCAGGTGTCGGATCGAGACCGCGAGGAAGCGGTTCGGGTTCATGAGTCCGTTGGAACGGCAGACGATGCCGTGGCGATCACTGTCGGGATCGTTGCCGAAGGCAAGGTCGTACTCGCCACCGGACATCCGGGCGACGAGCGGGGCCATCGCCTGCGGACTCGAACAGTCCATCCGAATCAGACCGTCCTTGTCGAGCGTCATGAAGGCGAATCGCGGATCGACGGTGCCGTCGACGATGGTCACGTCGATGCCGTGGATCTCGGCGAGCACCGGCCATACGGGGAACGAAGCGCCACCAAGCGGATGCGTCGCGAGCTTGAGCCCGGCGTTGCGAATCGCCTCGAGATCGATGACTTCCGCGAGGGATTCGACATAGGGACGGATGAAGTCGACGGCCTCGACGTGGTCGAGCGAGGCGAGCGGGCGATCGCCGCTCGAGGTCCGTCTCACCGCATCGAGGCCCGATTCGAGGATCTCGTTGGCGCGACGTTCCACCCAGCCGGTGATGTCGCCGCCGGCGGGGCCGCCGTCGGGTGGGTTGTACTTGAACCCACCGTCCCGGGGTGGGTTGTGGCTCGGCGTGATGATGATGCCGTCGCAACGCCCCGGGTCGTCGGTGGGGCGTCCCTCGTTGAAGGCGAGGATCGCCCGCGAGACGATCGGCGTCGCGGTGATGCCCATGTCGCCCTGGATGCGGACCGCAACACCGTTCGCGGAGAGCACCTCGGCCGCCGTCCGCTCGGCCTGGCCGCTCGACGCGTGCGTGTCCTTGCCCAGGAGGACGGGTCCACCGATGCCCTCCTTCATCCGGAACTCCACGATCGCCTGGGTGATCGCGGCGATGTGATCGTCGTTGAAGGTCGAGTCGAGGGCGGAGCCGCGGTGGCCGCTCGTCCCGAATGACACGCGCTGGCCGGGCGTCCCGGGATCGGGATGCCGCTCGCCGTAGGCGGTGAGCAGGGCGTCGAGGTCGACGAGATCCTCGGGGGTGGCGAGGCCGCCGGGTCGTCCAGGCGATGCGAGGCGTGGTTCGTGACTCATGGGACCCCATCGTCGACGGAATCGACGTCGCTCGTCAAGCCGTTTCGACGTGCGGCGGATCTCATTTTGGAGTCTCATGCATCCATGAAGCGATTTCAAAGCCGGACTGAACCGCCTCCCAACCCACCGGTCACGCGGCGGACCACCCGCCGCTTCGCGACCAGTGTCGTCATCCTGACACTGACGGCGCTGGGATGCCGGTCCTCCCCTCGATCCACCTCGACCGTCGCGGCACCCCCTCCGGACGCCGCGACCACGACGATCGTGACGCTCAACATCCGGTACGACAATCCCGGCGACGGCCCCGACGCCTGGCCGAACCGTGCAGACGGCCTGATCGCGGCGCTCGCGGGATTCGAGGCGGATGTGATCGGGCTGCAGGAGGTTCTGCCCCGGCAGGCGGATCGGATCGCCGGCGACCTTCCTGAATTCGAGATGCTCGTGAGATCGCGGGAGCGGGTCGCCGGGCGCGGCGAGGCGGTACCGATCCTCTGGCGGACATCCCGCTGGCGACTCGACCCCGACGCCCACGGGACGTTCTGGTTGAGCGAGACGCCGGACGTACCGGGTTCGAAATCCTGGGATTCCAGCCTGCCGCGGGTCACCACCTGGGCACGGTTGCTCCCGGTTTCGGAGACGCCGGACCTCGAAGAACGGCGTCCGCTCTGGATCTTCAACACGCACTTCGATCACCGAGGGGTGGAGGCGAGGCTCGAATCCGCGAAGCTCCTGCTCGATCGCATCCTTGCGTGGTGCGATCCCGCCGAGTCGGTCGTGCTCATGGGCGACTTCAACGCGGGTCCGGAAGAACCACCCGTCCGTGTGCTCGTCGGCGGGGATTCAGCCGATGCTTCGATGGCCGATCCACCGTTGATCGACAGCTGGGCGAGCCTGAACGGGGGATTGGTCGAGAACGCCACCTGGAACGGCTTCGAGTTCATCGAATCCGGGTCGAGAATCGACTACGTGTTCGCGCGGGGGCTCGCCGTTCGATCGGCGACGATCGATCGGCCCACCACCGACGGGCGTCCGATCTCGGACCACTGGCCGGTCCGGGTCGTCTTCGAAGACGTGGGGCGGTCGGACGCGAAGGCGCCGTGAGCGCGGCTCAACCCGCCGGCGTGATCCGCTCCATGCCACCCATGTAGGGTCGAAGCGCTTCGGGGACCAGCACGCTGCCGTCGGCCTGCTGGTGCATCTCGAGAATCGGAATGAGAATGCGGGGGCTCGCGGCGACGGTGTTGTTGAGCGAATAGGCGAAGCGGGTCTTCTTCGTCTCGGGATCGCGGTACCGCAGATTCAGCCGTCGGCACTGATAGTCGCCGAGCCGACTCGCGGAGTGGGTCTCGCCCCAGTCGCCGACCGGGCGTCCATCGGGACCGTCCGCCCCGCGTCCCGGCATCCAGCATTCCACGTCGATCATGTCCTCGTTCTTCGCGCCGAGGTCGCCGGTGCAGCACTGGAGCAGGCGGTAGGGGAGCGAGAGCGACTGCAGGATCGACTCGACGAATCCGATCATGCGCCCGTGCCAGTCCTTCTGCTCGGCGGCATCGGCCTTGCAGACCACGACCTGTTCGACCTTGTCGAACTGGTGGATCCGGTAGAGACCGGCGGTGTCCTTGCCCGCGGCCCCGGCTTCCCGACGGAAGCAGGTCGAGACCGTGGTGTAGGTGATCGGAAGGTCGTCGACGTCGACGATCTCGTCGGCATGGAGCCCCATGAGCCCCACCTCGCCGGTACCGGTGAGGTACAGGTCGTGCCCCGAGCCGCGCTTCGACTCCTCGATGTGGTACGCCTGGTCCCGGCCGCCGGGGAAGAACCCGGTGCCTTCCATGCACTCCTCCTTGACGACGACGGGGACCGACATCGCGGTGAATCCCTGTTCGATCGTCATGAAGTCGAAGGCGTAGCGAAGAATCGCCTGATGAAGCCGCATGCCGGCGCCGGTCAGGACGTAGTGGCGGCTGCCGCCCATCTTCACACCGCGTTCGAAGTCGACCAGCCCCAGATCGTGCACGAGATCGAGATGGGTCTTCGGTGCGAATCCTCGCTGGTCGGCGAAGGCGGCGTTCGGATCGAAGCCATCGGGGTGCCATTGCCGGATCTCGACGTTGTCCTCGCTGCCCCGGCCCCGGGGAACGTCGGCGGCGGGGGGCTGCGGAATGGCGAGCAGCAGTTCATGGAACCGGGGATCGATGGCCTGGATCTCCGCCTCCAGCATCTGGATGCGATCCTTGAGGGCGATCGGTCGCTTCTCGAGTTCCACGACCTCCGCCTCGAGCCGGCTTCGTTCCTCGCCCTCGGCGGACTTGAGCGCCCCCTTCAATCGACCGATCTGCGGTCCGGTCTCCTTGCCGAGTCGTTTCTGCTCGGCGCGGGCCTCCTCCTGTTCGGTCTGCAGGCGACGGCGTTCGCCATCCAGCGCCAGCACACGGTCGATGTCCACGCTCGCGTTCTTGGCCGCGATGCCTTCCCGGTACCGGTCGGGGTCTTCTCGAAGGTTCTTGAGGTCGATCATGCGGGGCTCGATCCGGTTCGGTTCGGGGACTGGAGGCGGGGACGGTACCACG
>NYSY01000052.1 GCA_002683215.1 Planctomycetaceae bacterium | reverse complement strand
CCTTCTTGGCGGGAGCCTTCTTGGCCGGGGCCTTCTTGGCTGGAGCCTTCTTGGCNGGAGCCTTCTTGGCTGGAGCCTTCTTGGCNGGAGCCTTCTTGGCNGGNGCCTTCTTGGCNGGGGCCTTCTTGGCTGGNGCCTTCTTGGCTGGNGCCTTCTTGGCTGGGGCCTTCTTGGCTGGGGCCTTCTTGGTCGAGGTCTTTTTCTTGGCCACGATTGCAGCATCCCCAGAAAGGGCCGAGGGAAACTTGACGAAGATTTTCGTCAGGCTTCAACCTACGTGAGGTCGCGGAAGGGTAGCGAATTCACCCGGATAACGCAAGCATACAACGGCCTCTCCGACAAACGGATCCATCATTCTGTGGCGAATTGTCGCGATTTGATGCCGATTCGACGCGAAAATCACGCCTCGACGGGGTCGGGCATCTCCATCGAAACCACGGGGCCGATCGCCCGAAACTTCTCGAACCGTTGTCGGACCAGCGTATCGGGCTGAATCCGCGACAAGTCCGCGAGTTGATCCAGAATCCAAGCCTGCAAGGTGCTTGCGGCCGCTTCCGGGTCACGGTGAGCACCGCCGTCGGGCTCGTCGATGATGGCGTCGACGAGGCCGTGTTTGAGATTGTCGGTGGCGGTCAGGTTCAGCGCCTCCGCGGCGGTGTTGTTGGTGACCTCGTTGGCGTCCTTCCACAGGATCGCAGCGCAGCCTTCGGGACTGATGACCGAGTACCAGGAGTGACTCAACATCGCGACGCGGTCACCCACCCCGATCCCGAGCGCTCCCCCGGATCCACCCTCACCGATGACCACACAGACCACGGGCGTTCGAAGTCGGCTCATTTCAAGCAGATTTCGAGCGATGGCCTCGGCCTGGCCCCGCTGCTCGCTGCCGACCCCCGGGTAGGCGCCAGGCGTGTCGATCAGCGTGACGATCGGCAAGCGGTATTTCTCAGCCAGCTTCATCTTCAGCAGGGCTTTCCGGTACCCCTCGGGATGCGCACACCCGAAGTGGCACCGGATCTTCTCGGCGGTCTCGTGCCCCTTGCGATGCCCCACGATCATCACCTTGCGGGAGCCGATCCGGCCGAACCCACACGTGATTGCAGGATCGTCTCCGAAATGCCGGTCGCCGTGGAGTTCGCAGTAGTCCCGGCACATCATGCGGATGTAGTCGTCGGAGTGCGGGCGTAGCGGATGCCGGGCGACCCGGACCGTCTGCCACGGGGTGAGATCACCGTAGATCTTGCAAAGCAGATCATTGCGGGTCTCCCGAAGCGAGGTGATCTCCCGCTCGAAGCGATCTGCATCCGGCTTCGCCTCGAGGGCGTCGATCTGGCGATCGATCTCAAGGACCGAGGACTCGAAGTCGAGTTCGTAGTTCGGGCTGTAACCTGCGGGTGGCATGGAAGAGGAGTATACGAAGTCACCCTGTCGCGAAACAACGCCCGACCTGCGAGACTCCGGACATGACGACCCCGAAAGACTCGGACCCCGGCATCCGGCTGGCGATCCTTGGATTGGGAAACATGGGCTCTGCGATCCTCGGCGGGGCCCTCGACGCCGGCATCGTCGATCCGGCGGCCGTGCTCATCCTCGACCCGGACTCCGACCGCCTCAGTGATTTTCAAGATCGTGGATGTCGGATCGGGTCGATCGAAGAGCTTGCGGCGGCCCCGTGCATCCTGCTGGCGGTCAAACCGCAGATCTTCCCGGAGGTCGCCCCCGAACTCGCGGCCCATGCGGGCGACCGGACCGTGATCAGCGTGATGGCCGGCCTGCACAGCGACCGGATCGCGGACGCCCTCGGCCCGGACATCCGGGTGATCCGGGCAATGCCCAACACCCCGGCCTCGATCGGCCACGGCGTGACCGCGATTTCGACCACCGGCGACGTTCCCGACGCCGACCGGGCATTCGCGAGATCGCTGTTCGAGTCGGTCGGCACCGTCGTCGACGTCGAAGAGGATCTCATGTTCGCGGTCACGGCGACCAGCGGCTCCGGTCCCGCGTGGGTGTTTCGACTGGTCGAAGCGTGGATCGAAGCCGCGGTGGAGCACGGCATTCCACCCGAGACCGCGAAGACGCTGGTGCACGGGACCCTGCTCGGTGCCGCCCATCTGCTCGATCACTCGGATCAGGACGCCGGCGCGCTTCGAAAGGCGGTCACCAGCAAGGGTGGCACCACCGCGGCCGGTCAGGCCGCGATGGACGATCACGGCTTCGATCACGCGGTTCGACAATCGATCGCCGCCGCGACCCGACGCGGGCGCGAGCTCGATCGGAACGCCTGAAACGAACCGCGACGACCGACCTCAGAAGTCACGACGCCGGAAACGCCAGACCGCGAACCCGAGCACCACCGCCTCGAAGCCGAGACTCGTCCCGAGAATCCAGAACGGCCCATGGGAGGCATCGAGCTCCGCATCGAATCGCTCCTGGAACTCCCCGCGACCGACCATCTCCCCGAACTGCCGGACNGTGTCGTCCGAAGGGGGCNCAGGACGCATGAGGCCGGCATGGTCCTCGAGCAGCCTCGCGAGGAGATCGATGGTCTCGCTCGTCTTCGGCAGGCAGGTGTTGGCGAGGTGGAACCACTCGTTGATCGAACGGCTCTGCTCGAGCGTCTCCATCTCGTCCGCGAGTTCGAAGGCGATGGTTTCGAGCCGCTCCTGCTTCTCGACCAGTTCGAGCTCGAGTTCCGGCAGCGCCCGGGCCGCCTCCGCGTCCCCGCCGTCCACCGCGAGCCGAAGATCGACCAGACGTCCGGAGAGCTCCTCGATCCTCGATTCCTGCCGCTCGACTCGCGACACCTTCCGCTCGGAGGTGATCTCGTTGGTGATCCGCCAGGCGAGCGTGATCCCGTCACCGGTCTGCACCAGCGAGACCACGAACCAGAACAGGAACACCCCGATCACCGAGGCGATGACGGAACCGGTGACGAGTCCGATCGCCGCCTGTACCGCGAAGAGATAGGAGTAGAAGACCAGCACCAGCGGCACGGCGATGAAGATCCACGGTTCCCAGTCGCCACCGCGGAGCCCGATCACGAGGAACGAGGCGAGCGTGAAGACCGTGACCTGCAGACCGGCGAACAGGAGCCCGGTGAGGAACTTCGTGAAGAAGAGCCTCGCCCGACCGATGGGCTTCGAGAGCATGAGATCGATCGAGCCACGATCGACGAAGTCGGGAAAGATGCTCGCGGTCGAGACCAGGCCGATGATCGTCGCGATCCACGCGAGCCAGTATCCGACGCCGAGCTGGGCGAAGGTGAACTTGTAGAAGTCGGCGCGGGGAATGAAGTTCGTCGAGACGAAGGGGAACGGGATCGACCAGTGGAGGATCGTCAATCCCTCCTCGTCGTTGCCGATCGCGGCGAACGCCGCGACCACGAGCCCGCTCAGCACGATGGTGATCCAGAAGAGACGGCGGTGATTCAATTCGCGATAGGCATCGACGAACAAGGCGACGGTCTGTCTCATGCGTCACCCCCCTTCGCGACGCCCGTTTTTCGAATCGCACCCGGCGCCTTCGCCTTTCCGGTCTCGGGATCCTGCACGTATCGCATGAACAGATCTTCGAGGGATTCACGGACCGGCCGCAGAACCCTGATCACCCGGTCGTCGGCGCGAAGCCGGTCGAGCACCGGTTGCACCGCATCGGCCTCCGCGGACGGAAGCACGAGGTTGGTCGATCCGTCCGTCGCGCCAGTCGCTTCACCCACCCGGAGCCCCGCGGCTTCGGCCCATTCGGGGGAAGGTCCATCGATCTCGATCTCGTAGCGACGGCTTTCCGACGTCAGTTCTTCGATCGTGCCCTGCGCCGCGACCTCGCCCTGGACGAGAATCGCGACCCGGTCACAGACCATCTCGAGTTCGCTGAGCAGATGACTGTTGAGAAACACGCAGGTTCCGCGATCGCGGATCCTCACCAGCACGTCTCGAATGTCCTTCCGGCCGACGGGATCGACGCCATCGGTCGGTTCGTCGAGGACCACGAGATCCGGATCGTTGACCATCGCCGCGGCGATCCCCACCCGCTGCAGCATGCCCTTGGAATACGTGGAGACCCGCTTTCCGCCCCAGTCCGACATCCCGACCAGGTCGAGCAGTTCGTCGGCCCGACGACGGCATGTCGCGGCATCGACGCCGCACATCGCACCCGCGAACTCGATCGCCTGGCGGCCGGTCTGATACACGGGAAAGCGGTGCTTTTCGGGCAGATACCCCACGCGTCGGAGGACCGACTGCGTCCCGATCGGCCGCCCGAGAATCGTGCCCCGCGCCGTCGTCGGACGGACCACGGTGAGCATGATCTTCACGAGCGTGCTCTTGCCGGCCCCGTTGGGACCGAGCAGACCGAAGATCTCGCCTCGCCGGGCCTGCATGCGGATGCCACGCAGCGCGTCGATCCTGCCTCGATACCGCTTGCGAACGTCGTGCAGATCGATCGCGAGTTCCGTGGACTCGGGTGATTTTGGCGGTGGTGGTGCGGTCTGGGTCGGTGTTGGGGAAGGCATCGGATTCACTCTCATGCTTCGGAACCGACGGGGCGTCGTTTCAAGGCCGGGGCGCTTGCGTGATCCGAGATCCCGACGAGCGTGGTCCAATCCTACGGGAACCCATCAATGAGGGCGGACGCACCGCATCCGAGAACCCGATCAGGAACGGAACCGACCACGCCTCCGGCACCTCTGGACCAATGACCGAAACCCGGATGATGCCCGAGGAACGTCCTCGGATGACCCACCTCCCGCATCCATGATCGGCCGCAAGGCGAACCGCTACGCTGACCCCCATGTCGGATCTCCAGACCTTCATCTCGACGCTCGATGCCTCCGGCGAACTGCACCGGGTGACGGCCTCGGTGAGCCCGATCCTCGAGGTGACGGAGATCGCGGATCGTCTGGCACTGTCACCTTCACCTCGAACCAGCCTGAACGCCGAGGCCTTCGACCCCGGACGTGGCGGGCTCGGCGGGCCGGCGGTGCTCTTCGAGAACGTCGAGGGGTGCGACTTCCCGCTCGCCATCAACCTCTACGGCTCCTACAACCGAATGGAAACGGCGCTGGACTGCGCCGGTGATGGTGGCGGACTCGAAGCGATCGCCGCCCGGATCGGCTCGCTCGCGAAACCACAGCCGCCGCGATCGCTCGGCGAGATCGTCGCCAAGATCCGGGAGTTCGCCCCGCTCCTGAGAATTCCACCGAAGACGGTCCGATCCGGCCCTTGCCAGCAGGTGGTCAAACGCACCGATCGGGACGAGGTCGATCTCAGACGGCTTCCCATCCTGAAGTGCTGGCCGCTCGACGGCGACCCCGCTGCCGTGGATTGCGGCATGACCGCCGAAGAAGCGGGCACCGCCGGCGGAGGAGGACGCTACATCACGCTCGCGGGCATGCACACGATCCATGCGGATGATCGAGACGAGGCGAAACCCGCCAGCCACAACATCGGCATGTACCGGTCGCAGCTCCTGGGGCCCACCACCCTGGCGATGCACTGGCACATGCACCATGACGGCGCGTCGCACTGGCGAAGTTGGAAACGGCTCGGCAAGCCGATGCCGATCGCGATCGTGCTTGGTGGCGAACCATGCCTCCCCTACGCGGCGACCGCCCCGCTGCCGCCCGGAATCAGCGAACTTCTCATGGCCGGCTTCCTGAACGGCCGTGGCATTCCCATGGTCAAGGCGAAGACGGTTCCGCTTCGGGTCCCCGCGAACGCCGAAATCGTCATCGAAGGCTTCGTCCGGACGGATGCCGGCATGATCGGGTACGACCCCCGGACCGACGGCGAACTCGGCCCCGGGGCGGTCTTCGAAGGCCCGTTCGGTGATCACACCGGCTTCTACTCGCTCCCCGACCGGTATCCGATCGTCGAGGTCACCGCCGTCACGCATCGCCGCGATGCCGTCTATCCGACGACCGTGGTCGGACTGCCGCCGCAGGAAGACTACTACCTCGGCAAGGCGACGGAGCGAATGTTCCTCCCGCTGCTGAAGACCATCGTCCACGACATCGACGACTATCACCTTCCGAGGTTCGGCTGCTTCCACAACAGCGCCTTCGTCCGGATCGACAAGGCGTATCCCCTGCAGGGCAGACGGGTGATGCATTCGATCTGGGGCGCGGGCCAGATGGCATGGACCAAGTCGATCGTGGTCGTCGACGGCGAAATTCCGGTGCACGACGAGGAAGCGGTGGTCGAGACGTTGATGCGGCGCTGCGACTTCCGTCGGGACGTGGAGTTCGTCCGGGGCCCGCTCGACATCCTCGACCACTCGACACCGTCGATCGCGGCCGGGACCAAGATCGGCTTCGATGCCACCGAGCGGGTACGGGGCGAGGAAACGGGTGACGTCGGCCTCGAGCCACCTCGCCTGCCCGACGAAGCCCAGTGCCGAGCGGCGGTCGAGGCGGGCGCCGGACTGCCGGACGCCGGGCTTGGGCGACTCGCGGTCGTGCACGCCGGCGGTGACACCGCCCATTCGGGCATCGAGGCGATCGAGGCGTTCTGGAATCGGATCGGAACCGAGAGTCCCGCAGGTGAATTCGTGATCGCCGTCGACGACGACGTCAGACTCGATGACCTCGAAGACACCTTCTTCCGATGGCTCGCGAATGCGGATCCCGCCCGAGATCGAGTCCAGCGCGGACCGAGAATCGGTTTCGACGCCCGTCGAAAGACGCCGGGGCGAGACGACCGGGATGGCGTCCCGGTCCGTGACTATCCGCCCCTCGTGAGCATGTCGCCGGAGATCGTCGATCGCGTGGATGCACGATGGCACGAGTACGGGTTCAAGGGAGATCCGGAACCATCCCGCTTCGCGGTCCGGGGCCGATGAACGAAGAATCCCCCGAGCTTCGCTTTGGAGTCCCCGTCTGGGCATCGCTGCTCGGATGGGCGCTGGCGATCGGGTTCATGGGCTTCTACTTCCACGTGGCCCACGCGGTGATGCGAGGACTCGCGCCCTCCTTCGGAATCGATTCGGGCGCCATCGCCACCGCCACCTTCGGCACCATCGCCATGGGGCTGGGAATCGTCTGGCTTGTGTTCATCGCCGAGCTTCCTGAAATGTGGTTCCTGCATCGCAGACCCCACCGCCTGGTGAAGGACGGCCGCTGCCCGATGTGTGGACATCCGGTTCGAGCCGCGGGCGTGAACAAGTGCGGCGAATGCGGCGCGGATGTCGACCACCTCCCACCCTCCTACGCAGTTGGTTGGCGTGCTGTCAAACGATTCTGCATCGCCCTCGCACTGGCGTTCCTCGTCGGCACGATCAGCGCGGAAATCGTGATCGCCGCCGACGAGCGAAGCATGCGTTCCACCGTTCGGTCGATGAACTCACAGGCGGGGATCACTGCAACGGGCAAACCGCTGGAGATCACGTTCAGTCGGCGTTGGCCCGCATCCTTCTCGAGGGTGGATTGGAACTCGGAATTCGGATTCCGGGCCGTTCCCATCTTTTCGTATGGTCCCGGTCGCTGATCGTGAGCCGTGTTCGCCGGCAAACCTGTGCCGATGCTGACGCTCCAAGGTCCTCAAACCTGCCGGCACCTTCGGCTCCAACGAGATTTCCTCGGAAATCTCTGCGAATGGCAGAAGTCTAACTTGTTATAAGATTGCAGGGGCTTAGCCTATACTTGCCAAGAGTGGTACCGAGAACGATATTTTGCCCAGACGGGCCCATGTGACCCGTTTACGTCACGACATAAACAACTCATTTCATTGCTGATCTGACGACACGAAAGAGAACACGATGTCCGCCAATACGAACCACCCCCTCGCCCAAGCACCCTTGGACGAACTCGCGGCCGAGCTTCGACGGCGCCGCGCGGCCCTCCCCAAGCTGGTCGCACGTCGCGAGAAACTGCATGCCGAACTCGAGATGATCAACACCCAGATCGAGGCCTTGGAACAGCTGGAGGACAAGGCCGTCTCGACGACCGCCTTCCGCCCGATTCGCGCTCCGCGCACCACCGGAGGCGGATCCAGGCGAATGACCATGCGTGTGAAGATCCTCGAAGTTCTTGGCGCGGATCCGATGCGACCGGTGGAGATCGCCGACGCGTTGATGGACCGAGGGCTTCATGCAGGAACGAAGTCGCTCCAGGTTCAGGTCTCGAGCACCCTCGCCAAGTTTCCGGACTTCGAACGCGTCTCACGTGGACAATGGGTCCGCAAGGTGGCCGCCCCCGGCCCGGGTACCGTCGCGGCGAGCGACTGAATCCCGCTCGCCATCCGAACCGCGGGACGTCAACGCAGGAACAGGTAGTAGAGCCGGCCCTCGGCGTACTGTCCGCCGGCGAGCGTCTCCGCCAGATCACCTTCGCCCATGTAGATGTCGGCCCGCCCGGGCGCACGAATGCCACCGCCGGTGTCCTGATCGACCATGAACCGGAGGATCGGTGCCTTGACGCCGGAGACGTTCACGCCGTCGGTATCGACGAGGCAGACGCACCCCGGGGGATAGACGTCCTTGTCGGTCGCGAGGGTCGCCCGGGCGTTGACCTTGAATCCAAGGCTTCCCGAAGGCCATCCGCCACCGTCGTAGTGCTGGAAGTAGACGAAGTTCTCGTTGGCGAGCATCGCGGTCTCGACCAGTTCCGGATCGGAATCGTGAAGATCGTAGATCGCGGGAAGACTGAGTCCGCCCTTCGGAATGTGTCCGTCCGAGACCAGCTTCGCACCGAGGCCGCTGTATCGGCGATCGGTCTTGCCCGCGTATCCCACGTACACCTCGTCGCCTTCGGGAAGGTTGAGACGCGCACTGCCGTTCACCTGGACCACGTAGACGTCGAGCGGTGATTCGAGCCAGGCGACCTCGGTCCCGGCGTGCATCCCGCTCGACATGATCTCTGCGCGAGTCGGGTACCGCTCGATCGAACGATCCGGCATGCGGCGACCGATCGGAGTTCCGTCGACGGGATCGGTGATCAGGTCGGCGGGACGGGCGTACAACGGGTGCGCGAATCGATCGGTGCGTTCGAGACTCGCATCGAAGTCAGGGGCGTAGTACCCGGTGAACAGGACCGAACCGCCGCCATTCCATCCGACCGACTCGTAGATCCGGAACTCGTCGAGGACCTGCCGGCGAAAATCCGCCGACGTCGAGGCGGTCTCGAGGATCGCACGGAATCGCTTGATCGATCGTTGCGCGGCTTCGTGCGTGATCTCGCCGTCGGTCGTCGCGTAGGGATACCGACGCCGCGAGCTGGGCATCTCGAACCATCCGATGCTGCGATCCAGCGCATCGAGGAGACCGACGTCTCGCCGCTGCCAGGCCATTTCGAGATCCGGCATCGCGCCCGGGGCCACCGGCCGGAGGGCGCGACCACCCGAAGGAAGCGGCCGCTCGTATTCCGGTTTCGAGGCGGCGTCGGGAGCGCATCCCATCCAGCCGAGGGCGAGGGCGGCGGCCGTGAACAGCAGGATGGCCGGTGAACGACGCGAGGCGGCAGGAGGGTTCGGAATCGGCATGTCGAAAAGGTAGCGGAATCGGAGTTAGACGTCCTGAATCCACGCCGGCGTTGAAAACCGCTCGCCTCACGCACCTCTCCACCTACAATCATGCCGTGATTCCCGAAGCGATCGAAGACCAAAGACTGGTGCTCCTGATCGGCGACGAGATCGGCAGGTCGATGCGAGCCCGCATCGTCGATCGACTTGAAGCCGCCGACGTCCCGTTCCGACCGGCGGTCGTCGGGTGCGATCGACCGTTCCCGGGATTCGAAGCGGTCGCCGACGCGATGACCGAACTCCTGCAGACCTTCCGACCCCACGTCGCCCATGTCGCGGTGGGTCGCGACGACCTTCGAAGGACCCTCGAATCCGATGGTGTCAGTCACCCCGCACGCCGGCTCGCGGACATTCGGCGTGATCTCAACCGCATCATCGACGCCGCCAAGCAGTCCGCGGACACCGACGTGGTGCTTTCAACCGTCGCCGCGGTGCGAGACGACGTTCAGGAGGAGATCCGTGACGACGATGTCGATCGACTCAACGTCGTGATCCGAGAGGTCGGCCAACGACGGGACGTCCTCGTCGACCGCTGGGACCGGGCCATCGATCGGCGGCCCGAAGGCCCCGACCACCTCCTGCCCGACGGGCGCGGACTCTCCTCAAACGGCCTCGATCTCGTCGCGTCGTCGACCACCACCGCGATCGTGGACGCCCTGATCCGCGCCGAGAACCCGTGGAATCGCCTCACCCGCATCGGCCGTGGCGGCCCGCTCGACGGGATACCACGTCCACGGCATCCCGAACTCTCCTGAGCGGCCGGGTACCCACGTCGCGAGGAGCGTCCGAATATCGGTGTCCACGGATTCCAGCCCCCGAAATACGGGATGCACCCGTGATCTTCGAGCAAACACTCCGTGCGTCGACCGTGCCCGCTCGGGTACAATGAGATGCCGTTCGAGTCTTCATCGTCCCCGTGTCGGAGTCACCCATGTCAGCCTCGAGCCCATCCCACCTCGTCCTCGGTCTGTTCGGCATGCCCGGCGGCTGGGAGATGGCCGTCGTCCTCGTGATCGGTCTGCTGGTCTTCGGTCGACGGCTTCCTGAGATCGGGCGTTCGCTCGGCTCGAGCATCGTGGAGTTCAAGCGAGGCATCAAGGGCATCGGCGAGGAGATCGAGTCGGAGTCCGAGCGTGGCGATTCGTCGCCCGCCCAGCTCGATCAGTCCACCAACTACTCCGGACACCACGATCCCAAGACTGGCGGCGAGAAGAGCCCCTATCAGACCGAATCCTCGAGCGGCGAGAAGTCCGACTGACGCCGCCATCGAGACGCCGACCCCGGCCGGGTCGCCGAAATCGACTGCGCCGTCGCGACTCCTCGCGGCGGCGTCTTCATTCCCGCCGAGTGCACGACACGTCGACCACACGTCCGCCGATCCCGTCCGCGCCGAGATCCGGAAGCACCACGTGAGCCGATCCACCACGCCCACCACCCGAGCCGAACCGCACGACTGGCGAAGCCGGGTGGCGGCGATCGCTGCGGACGACGTCGGACGCACGGACGATCCGGAAACGCTGGCGGAGGCCCGTCGGCTCGTCGATCGCGGCGCGTTGGGCGCCAGCGCCGCCTTCACCGCCCTCGGTCTGGCGGGCGCGATCGCGGGATGGGCCGCCGCCGGAGAACTGCTCGATCCGGCCGAATCCAGGGTTCACGCGCCCGCGATGCTCGCGATCATCGTGGGCGTCCCGTGGCTTCTCTTCCTCGCAAGGGCCCTGGTGCTCCTCGCGCTCCGGCGGCGGGCGACCCCCTGGCTCGGCCGGCTCGTCCCTGCCGGACTGATCCGTTTCATCGGCGGTGGTCACGAGACCCTCGGCCGCGCCGTCGCCCGTCGGATGGGCGAGATGCTCGCGATCGGGGCCGGAAGACCACTCGCGGCGGCGGGGACCGGCACGTTCTGGACCATCTATGCCCTCACCGCGATCCTCGCGATCTGGTTCGCGACCGCCCGGGTCGCCTTCGGTTTCGGCTGGGAGAGTTCCTGGCTGCCCCCCGAGGTCGGCGAGGCGGTGGTCGACATCGCCGCCGCCCCCATCGAGTTGATCGTCGACCTGCCCGATCTCGAACCAGTCGCCGCCCCACCGCTCGCCCCCGCCGACGATCCCGCGGCGCTTCTGGTTCGCCGGACCTGGATCACGTTCCTTTCGATCGGGATCACGGCGTATCTCCTAATTCCCATGCTCGCGTGGACCATCGTCAGCGCGACGATGGGTCATCGCCGTGCGAATCGATGGCGTCCCCCGGGAACCACCGCGACCACGACGCGACGGACGCCGATCCAGCCGACGCCGGCGACCACCACCGACCCGCCGAACCCCGAAGCGGCCGGATGCACCCATCTGATCCGGGTGGAACGTCCCGCCGATGCGGCGCCGCTCCCCGACGCACTCGCCGGCCTCGTGGATCTCGGCGACGACGATGCGAGTGACCGAACATCCGTCGCCGGAGAGGCGCCCGGTCGACTGGTGATCGTGGCGTGGGCGGCCGCGACTCCCGACCGGGGCATCCATCGTCGGCTTTCGCGACTCCTTGAGATGTCATCGGAATCACCCCTGCTGATCCTCGATGGCGGGAACCGGCTTCGCCGCGCCGAATCGCCGACGTCGGTCGCCATCCGACTCGAGGACTGGCGACGACTCGCCGAGGCGCTCGACGTCGAACGCCTCGAATGCGATCTGGAGGAACTCACCGGCCGAAGCGGCACGCTTCTGAAGCACGCGATCGCCGGCACGCCGATGAACCCCGGTTCCGACGAGACCTCCGCTCCGGAACTTCGGCTCGCGGAACTCGATGGTGCCTTCGCGATCATCGGTCGCCACCTCGAAGGCGAGGCCCCACTCCCCGCCGATGCGGCGATGGCCCGGTGCCTGACCGAACTCGCCGCCGAAGTCGGGCGTCGCGACGACGACGGCCACTGGCGGGACCGACTCGCCGGCCTGGTCGATCTCGACGCGGCTTCGGTTCCGGAACACCTCGCGGCCCTTCGGGCGGTCGGACTCGGACAGCTTCCCGCGGGCCTGCGATCGAAGGCGATCTGGATCGGGACCGGCGGCCTGCTCGGTGTCGCGGCGTGCGCCGCGGCAGCGGTGGTCGCGCCGGCGGCGCTCCTCGCCATGCCTGCGTGGGCGGGAACCGGAGCCGGCATCGCCGGACTCGTCTCCCTCGCCCGTCGCGGCGATGGGGCGGCCGACCCGTCGATGACCACGGACCCATCGAACCCCACGGATCTCGGGGCCGCGGTCCTCGCCCTCGCCGCCACCGCCGCCCTCTGGTGGTCGCAAGGGTGCGACGAATCGCGGACCACGACCATTCTGGAGACGCTCGCGCCCGACGAAGCGGCACCCGTGCTCGCCGATGCCGACGAGGCGCGTCGATGGCTCGCCGCGGCCCGTGCCGGAATCGCCGACAAAATGGAGTCGATCTCATGACCGACTCGCTTCGCATCGCGGTGGTGGGTCATGCGAACACCGGCAAGACCTCGCTGCTCCAGACCCTGCTCCGCCGCCGTGATTTCGGCCTGGTGAGCCCGCGCGGCGGCACCACCCAGGTGAACGAGGTCGGTGAGATCACGGACGCCCGAGGTTCGGTCGCGACCGTCGTCGACCCCCCCGGCCTCGAGGATTCCGCTCGACTTCGCGACGCCATCGAAGGCACCCGCGTCGAGCGGCACGATGATCCGCGGACGTTGCTCGACCGGTTCCTCGATTCGAGCGACGCCGGCCCCGACGGTGAACTTGCGCTCGAGGCCGAAGCGCTCCGTGCCACCACGGAAGCATCGGTGCTCCTCTACGTCATCGACGCCCGGGAGGAACCGAGACCGAGACACCTCGACGAACTGCATTCGCTGATCGCGACCGCCCGCCCCGTGGTCCCGATCCTGAACTTCGTCGCCCGCCCCGAAGCCGACGCCGCCCGCTGGCGCGAGGCCTGTGCCCGCCAGGGGCTCCACGCGACGGTCGCCTTCGATGCGATCGTGTACGACGACGCAGGCGAACGCCGCCTGCTCGATGCCGTCCGCACCCTGACGCCCGAGCACGCCGAGTCGATCGACCGCTGGATCGAACTTCGACGTCGCGAGCGCATCGACTCGGTGACCGCGGCATCGGCCGCCGCCGCCGACCTGATCGTCGACGCCGCGGCGGCGGTCCGGGTCACCGAGCCCGCGGGTCGAGACGACGCGTCGAAGGCCGCGGCCTTCGACGCCGCCACCGCCACGCTCCTCGAGGATCTGCGAGCGCGGGAGGTCGAGGCCCGGGATCGAATCGCCGCGTGCTTCGGATTCACCGGCGCGGAGGCGGAAGCCACGAACCTCGAGATCACCGAAGCCCTCGGTGGGGTCGACTTCGCCAGTCCCGCGAGCCTCGAACGTGCCGGGATCTGGGCCGCGGGCGGCGGGGCGGGACTCGTCGCGGCCGGCGCCATGATCGACCTCGCGACCGGCGGAATCTCGATGGGTGGATTCACCGCCCTCGGTGCCGCGGGCGCCGCCCTCGGCGCGGTCGGGGCGAGCGGTGGCAAGATGCTGCGGCGACTCCGCGGACAGGACGAGGTGCGACTCGCGGACTCGGGAATCGACGTCCTGGCGCTCCGCGCCCGCGCCACGATCCTCGCGTTCCTGGCCCGCGGTCACGCCGCGATCGAGCCGGTTTCGCTCGAACGCGTCATCGAGGACGGGCTTCGAGACGACGGCACGTCCGGCGATGACCCCGCGGGATCGAGCTGGCCCGAACTCCGACGCCGGGCCCGCGGTGTCGCCGCCTGGAGCGGGCTGTCGCATCCGCGAAGCACCCGCGGGCCGGGCGTCGCGCGAGCCGAGGCCGCCCTGCGGATCGAGGAATGGCTCCGAGGGAAGGTCCTTCCGCCCTCCTGAAACCCGGAACCTTGGCGCGACCCACGCGGTCGCTATACTCGGCGACCCGCCGGACACGGCGACTTCGGGGCGATTAGCTCAGCTGGCTAGAGCGCTGCCGTCACATGGCAGAGGTCGAAGGTTCGAGTCCTTTATCGCCCACTTTCGAGACGCCCCCGGAGCACCGCTCCGGGGGCGTCTCCATTCATGTCCCAAAACTCGCGAAGAACGAAGAAGTTGATTCGGAGACGGACGCGACCGCGGCTATCGTCGAGGTGCGACCACCGAACGACGCAGAACAAAAGGAAGAGAGAAAGACATCATGAAGCGCCACCTCACCTCGACCCTGGTGACCATGGCGGTCCTGGCGGCCATCACCGCCGACACCACCGCGGATTTCGTGACCTTCACCGTCTGTCCTTCGGGGTGTGATTTCACGACGATCCAGGACGCGATCAACAACCGCATTGCGCCAGCGACGATTCAGGTGCAGGCTGGAACCTACAACGAGAACGAGATCAACACCTACGGATTGCCGTACACGATCGTCGAATAGGACCCGGGCATCGCACTCAGTTGGGACGCCCCGACTTCGATCGGGGGATCGGTGATCTGTGGAAACACGTCGGGCGGCTATTCCGCGATGCCGCAGATCGGAGGGCCCTACGAGGATCTCGGCGGCAATTTCATCGCGACCGAATGCCCGACTGCACCGTGCCCCGGCGATCTCAACGGCGATCTCAACGGCGACCTCGACATCGACCACGCGGACCTCGGTCTGATCCTCGCCGCCTGGGGCCCCTGCCCACCGGAACCCGCATCCTGCCCCGGGGACATCAACCAGAATGGCGACGTCGATGCGGCCGACCTCGTCGTGATCCTCGCCGCCTGGGGCAGGTGTCCCTGAACGGGTTCGCGACGATCGAGGAATCACGCCCCAGGCCTCCCCGTGTGCGTCACCGCCTTCGCGAAGGCGGATGACCTCCCCGTCGGCATAGACTAGACGGGTCGACGCGACGATGACCGAGTCGCCGTCACGACCATCGGCTTCGAGTGGATGGCGAGCGGCGGACGAAACCGAAGACCCGAGCGGAGCCCCGAGCATGAACAAGCAGATCCAACGGCGTGACTTCATCCAGCGATCCGCCGCGGCNGCCATCCTCCTCAAGGCGGCGGGCTGCGCCCCCGACGCCACCGTCCGTTCGACCGTCGGGCGGTGGCCGGCCAACGAACGCTTGAACGTNCTCAGCATCGGCGTGGTCGGGACGATCGGCAGCGTCGATCGGAAGCAGGTCGCCATGCATCCATCCGTNGAGATCGNCGGCCTGTGCGACGTCGACGAACGGGCGATCGANAAGGCGAGCACGCGACACCCCGACGCGTTCACCTGCAAGGACTATCGCGAGGCGTTCGATCGTCACGGCGATCGCTTCGACGCGGTCATCGTCTCCACGCCCGACCACACCCACGGCCCGATCATGCTGACCGCCCTCGCGAACGGCAAGCACGTCTACGGCCAGAAGCCCCTCGTCCAGCAGCTCGAGGAACTCTCGATGATCGACGCGGCGATGGACGCCCGACCCGAGCTGGTCACGCAGGTCGGCAACCAGCGCATGGACTATCCCGGGCGTCGAGCCGCGGTCGAGATCCTCCGGTCGGGCGTGCTCGGACCGGCGGTCGCCGCCCACGCATGGACCGGATCCCCGAATCCCGGTTCGTACTTCAACTACGACCGCGTGCTCCACGAACCCGCCGAGTGTCCGGGCCACATCGACTACGACCTCTGGCTCGGCCCCTGCGCGGAGGTCCCGTACCGGGACGAGATGCTGCCGGTGAAGTGGCGATCGTGGTGGGACTACGGGACCGGCGGGCTCGGGGACTGGGGCGTCCACGTGCTCGACGTGATCTTCTACGGATACGACGAACTCCAGTCACCCATCGCGGTGAAGACCCACGCCCCCCGGCCCTCCGAGGCATTCCACACCTACCCCTGCCTGTCGACCATNACCTACGAGGTCGACTCACCGCGATTCGCCAATTCGTTCTTCCCGCTCCACTACGCGGACTCCGGACAGACCGTCTCCCGCGCCGCCCTCGGCCTCCCGCCCGGTGAGTGGAAGGATTCGAACATGACCGTCGTGCAGTGCGAAGGCGGCGTACTGGCCCTGACCGCAGGCGGTGATCTCGAGGTCTGGCGGGACGGGGTGATGACCCCCGGACTGGAGATGCCCGGATTGCCCGAGTTCCCCGAACTCAACCACTGGCACGCGTGGGTCGACAACATCGTCGGCAAGGACACGAAACTGTGGACGCCCTTCAAGGAAGGCGTGCGAATCACCGAGCCGGCGCTGCTGGCGGTCAAGGCGGCCCGATTCCCGAACGTCGAGCTGGCCTGGGATCGCTCGACCAATTCCTTCACCAACCACGAAGAAGCGACCCGGACGATCGTGCGCCGGGAATACCGGCCCGGCTTCGCGCCACCGCAGATCGGCTGAGCGAGGACGGCGGATCCCGAGCCCCCGCATTCCGATCGCCGAACGACGGGACCCGGAGCCGGGTTCCGGGGGTTNTNTCCGTCGGTGCCGAACCGGTCGCCTCGNCCTTCGCATCGATGCGGTGGCGATGTCGCCCGCCGGGGCTCACGTTGTACGGAGACCCCCTCCCATGCCGGATCCCCGCCTTCCCACTCGGTACGCCATCACCCTCTCCCGGTCGATCGGCACGCTCGCGAACGCGGGCCAGGAGGTCGCGGTGCCTGACCCCGGTTTCGAATCGGGCGGCGTCGGCTGATCGGACGGTCGAATCGTCGAGGACGAATCGGTCGCCGTACCCGAAGGGCACGCCTGTCTGGGAGTCGATGCGCATGGATCCGCATCCGCATCGATCACCCGGACGCTGAACGCGGACGAGACGTATCGGCTTCGCGCCTGGANTCGGCGATCGAATCCGAAGGGAAACGCCGCGTCGGGGGCGGTGGGGACCCTGCCCCTGATCCGCGATCGCGGCCGGCCGGACACGCCGCATCGTTCCGGGAATTCCGAAATCTCGAATCCCGACGTCGACCCGCGAGGATCGTGGGGTAGAGTCGGACGGTGATCGCCAGAGCACGCCAACTCACGAGGATGCGGGACATGCACGATGGCCCGATTCGAAAGCACCGACTGCTGACCTACCTGGCCGCGGCGGGCGTGGCTCCGGCCGCGGTGGCGGACATCCAGGTCTACGACGGACCGCCCATCGGAATCGATTGGAGCGGGAGCATCACGCTCAGCCTCGCCGACTTCCAGTTCGAACTCGGCGCCGGCCGATGGAGCTACACCTCGTTCAACGGTGGCGAAGGCTGGACGACCTGCTGCAGCTTCGTCGACGGCCAGTGCGTGCAGTACTCCCAGATCTACGAGACGACCTATCGCGGCTCGAAGTGGCTTCAATTGAACTGCGAGTCCGGACTCGAGTCGGTCTCGATCACCAAGCTCGGCGCGATCGTCTCCGGGGCACGAGGGTGTTTCACATCGACCCAGGTCTGCTCCTTCTCGAATCGAACGCTGATCGCCTGCGGCGACGCGGACTCGTCGGGGTTCGACGATTGCTTCCGGACCCGGAGGTTCCACGTCGGATTCACCGCGCTGAAGGACGGTACCCGGGTCTTCGGCTGGATCCAGATCGATGGTTCAGGCTGGGGTGAACTCGAGATCACCAACTGGGCGTACGACGACAGCGGCTCGCCGATCGTCGTCGGCGCGCTGCCCCCGACGCCATGCGCCGGGGACCTGAATGCCGATGCGGTGGTGGATTCCGGCGATCTCGGGCTGCTGCTCACCGCGTGGGGCTCGTGCGGCAAGACCAGCCCGGGTTGTCTCGGGGATCTCGACGCCGACGGCGTCGTCGACGCGATCGACCTCGGCCTGCTGCTCGTCGAGTGGGGCCACTGCGACCTCGATCCCTGTTTCGACGTCGACTGCGACGACGGCGATCCCTGCACGGCCGACACCTGCCTGCTCGGCGAGTGCTACTTCACCAGAATTCCCGGCTGCAACACCTGTTGCGAGGCGAACGGGACTCCGGGATGCGACGACGCCGACTGTGCGATCCCGATCTGCGGCTCGATTCCGTCGTGCTGCGAGATCGAGTGGGACGAGACCTGCGCACAGCTCGCGAACATCTTCTGCGACTGCCCCTGACGAAGACGCGACCGGGCACCGGCTGACGAAACCGCCGCAACGGCGCTGCTTCCCCGCCGTCCGGGTGATGACGAACCTCGCGGTTCCGGGTCAGAGCGACTTCAGGAACGCGACGATCGCCGCCCGATCGCTCGCGGACATGTTGCGGAACGCCTCTTTGGAGGCTTCGGCTTCACCACCATGCCAGAGGATCGCCTCTTCGAGGTTGCGGGCGCGACCATCGTGGAGGTAGGCCTCCCCACCGCTGACGCCTTCGGTCAGACCGATGTTCCACAACGCCGGTGTCCGCCATTCCGCTCCGCTCACCCCGTGATCACCGATGTTGTCGGCAAGCCCGGGGCCCAGATCGTGCAGCAGCATGTCGGTGTACGGATGGATCGTCTGATCGCGAAGTTCNGCATAGGGGTGGGTACCGCCGGTCACGAGCGTGGGGACGTGACAGGCCGTGCAGTTCGCGGCCGCGAACAACGCCTCGCCCTCGAGTGCCATCGGATCGAGCAGGGCTCGCCGCGCCGCGATGCCCAGCAACGAGGTGTAGCGANCCATCAGATCGAGGTCCTCGTTCGCGATCTCGATCGGTGACGGCTTGATGTCGCCATCCAGCACGGGGAAGAGTTCACTCGAAACGCCCATGTCGCGATTCATCGCGTAGGCGATCTGCTCCCGCACGGATGCGGTCGAGCCGCGGTGGCCGAACCGGCCGATTCGGCTCCGGCTCGGATCGGCCGGGTTCTCGACCGTTCGAAGTCGGCCGGAGATCCCGTCCTCGTCGAGGTCGCATTCGTCGGCCATTTCCAGCAGCGTCGCCTCGTCGATGGCCTCGAGCAGGCCGACACCGACGAGTTGCGGCGCAAGCCGAACCGAGTAGTACTCCGGCACCGGGCCGGTGAATTCGTAGACGGGCCGTCGAAGGGTGTATGCCGAACCATCGCCGTAGGTCCCGGGGACTTCGTCCCAGCCGGCGAGCAGCATCGAGCCTTCGGAATCGTCGCCGCCCTGGAAACCGTTCGGCTCCAGCACCTCGAACCAGTTGAGGTTCCAACCGCCTGACGCGGCGCTGATGCCGAACCGGTGTTCGCCCGCGGGCAGCTGCACGCTGAGCGTCACGGTGGTCCAGGACTGCCAACCGCCGGTCGCGGGGATGTCGATGGTTCCGTAGAGCGGTGAGCCACCGACCTCCTCGAAGCGGAGGATTCCGCCACCGGGCACGCTCGCCACCCGAAAATCGATCAGGTACGTGCCGTTCGTCGGAATCGTCACCGGGTGATCGACGTAGGCCATCCAGTCGCCGGCATCGATGTAGCCGACGTTCAACCCGCCGCCTTCGTCGGTGCAGGCCTCGGTCTGGACGCCGCTCATCACGGAATAGTCCTCGGCCTCGATTCGGATGATCGCCGTGCCGTCACCACCGTCGCCTCCCCCGCCGCCCCCGCCATCGGAGGTCGAGCCGGTGCTCGGCTGGAGCACCTCACCCAGAAGCGGATGCGGCGTCCCGTCGGCGTCGCTTCCGACCTGCACGACGGCTTCGTTGTACGCCCCGCCCACCGCGGGGGGCAGACCCCGGCCGTTGCCGACGTGACACGCCACGCAGCTCGTGTTGACGAATCGCGGGCCCACCTTGCCGATGTGGTCGGTGAAGATCGGGTTGCCGTCCTCCGAGTGCACACCGGTTTCGAAGTCGGTGTGATGCAAACGCCGTCCGACCGTGAAGGCATGGCCGCTCGCGTGCGAGATGTTTCCGGCCATCTGCTTGAAGCGATCGTCGGGCTCGTTCGAGTACTGATACGGAAGGGTGGTCCGGCCGCCGAGCCACGCGTGCTCGGGAAGCGGGAACGAGTCGAAGGATGCCGCCGCCCGCTCCTCGGGGGTCTCGGCCTCCTCCTTCGCCTTCGCATACCACGGGACGATCCCCTCACCGACGACGTAGAGCAGCGCGGTGCCGTAGTAGTTCAACCGCCCGTTCCGGGGCCCGGCGAGGAACTGACTGAGCTCGATCTCCATTCGATCACCGATCGCGAGCGGCGTCTGCTCCGGCCACTTGTTCTGGATCTCCGCGGTATAGCGGTACTCGGTCTCGCCCGGATACCGTTCGGACGGTTCGATCGACACCAGCGTGACGCCCGCGTTCAGGTAGTCGGACATGTTGTTGTGGTAGCCCGCGAAACCGGACGCGTAGAACGTGCGGAACTCCGCGGGGTTCAGTCGGTCGAGGGTCGTGAATTTGAAGGTGATTCCCGATCCGCCCTTCGCCGCACGGTCGATGATCTCGATCTCGGCGACCCGCTGTTCCCAGTAGAAAGGGAGCCAGTGATCGTAGGTTCGGAAGGGGACACCGTTCACGATGTCCTCCCGAGCGTGTCGATCCCGGGCCCGATCCGCGATCCGGGTGATCATCGCCTCGGACGTGTCTTCGACGATCGCCGGCTCGAGTGGTTCCGAGCCGTCGTGAATCGGGTCGAAGACCAGGTCCTCCTCGCACGGGCACCAACCCCACGCACCGAGCATCGCGCCGATGTCCGCACCGTCCACGCGAGCGTCTCCGTTCAGATCGGCGGAGCCACTTCCCTTCCCCCACTGCGCGAGCAGGAGTCCGATGTCGCTTCCACCCACCTGGCCGGAGCCATCGAGATCCGCAGGGCAGTCGGCGTGGACCGGCGCACCGAACGGCGCCAACAGCACCAGCGCGGCGATGCCTGCAGTGAGGCGGTTCATCCGACGAGGGACAGCCTTGAAGAATCGCTGATCTGAATACGACATGGAGAGTCGTTCCTGTTCTCGAATCGGGCCCGAAGACCGTTGCAAGTCAATGCGAACACCGAACGGGGTTCCCCTCACGTCGGATTACGCGATGACGAGCGAGGGGTTCCCTTGATCGAACCGCCGGACCGCCGGATTCCTCGCGACCCCTCAAAGATGACAGATACCACGGGATTGGACGAGTGGTTTTTCTGGGAATCCAGTGAAAAGACCGGGTTGGTCGATGAAACGAAACAACGACGAACGCTTCAGCCTTCCTCACATAGGAGAATCAAAAATGCAGACCGATCCAGCGACCCCGATGTCCGAGATTGCACCGCCCTCGGAAGCGATGCTGGCTGCCGCCACCTCCTTCGCGTTGATCTACCTCGTGATCCTCGTCATCTTCTGCATCGGCTGTTGGAAGATGGTCGCGAAGGCGGGCATGCCGGGGATCCTCGGCTTGATTCCGATCGTCAACTTGTTCGTGCTGCCCGTCGTCGGGGGCAAGCCCTGGTGGTGGGCCTTCATGCTCTTCATTCCCATCGTCGGCCAGGTGCTCTACATGGTGCTGGTGTCCCTGAGCGTCGCAGAGCGGTTCGGCCGTGGAATCGGCACCGTACTCGGGCTGATCTTCCTCACCCCGATTTTCGTCTGCATCCTCGGCTTCGGATCCGCGCAATGGACGCCGCCGAGCAACGCCTGAACGCATCCCACCGCGGCAACGGATTTCAACCCCTCGGAAGTGACACGCTTCCGAGGGGTCGTTCTTCTACGCGTTGTCCGGTCGAGGGCGCGGCCGTCCACGAGCCAGCAGGAAACCGACACCACCGGTCGCTGCGATCGTCCCCCCGATTCCAAGCACCGGCATCCAGACCGGGTGGGAGAACTGATCCGTCACCATGACGATCCCCACCGCGTCGAAGGCGCCGACCAGCAGGGCGAACCACACCTTGCCCGACGGTGCGATCAGGGCGGCGACGAGGCCCCCGATGAGCCCGCCGCCGATCCACGCAAGCACCACCGCGAGCAGGGCGCCGATCGGAGCGTCGGCGAGCCACGCGGAGAGCACCGGCGTCATCTCCGCCTGAACCTCCCGGTAACGATCGGTGTCACCCGCCGCCATCGCATCACCCATCGCCCGAGAGAGCGCTGCGATCTCCGCCGGGGGCGGGTAGATCGCGTGACCCACCGCCTCGAGGGCCATGACCCCGAACATGAAGGCCAGCATGCCGGCCACGGGTGCGATCAGGAAGCGAATCACCTTCATGGGAATGCTCCGAGGGGGGGGCGAACGTGATACGGGCTTGAACGCTCGTTCAAACGGCAGGTGGACGGTACCCGCGACCGAGCCCTTCCACGAGCACCGAACTCCCGCCGGATCCCTTCATTTCGGTCGACCGCGTCGCGGGAATCCCGCGTACCCTTCTCGCATGTCCAGTCCAACGATCCACACCGCCTTCACCACCCCGCCCGCCACCCCCCGCCTCGGGGTCTACAACTTCTCAGCGGGTCCCTCCCACATGCCGATCGAAGTCATCGACCAGATCCGCGAGGAGCTGCTCGACCTCGGCGAGACCGGCATCGGGCTCATCGAGCATTCACACCGCGGGCCAGCCTACATGGACGCCTCCGCCGAGGCGGAGGCGGTCATTCGCCGGCTCGCCGGCGTCGGTGATGAACACGCGGTGATCTTCATGCCGGGCGGCGCGACCGTGAACTTCGCGTTCCTCGCACTGAACTTCCTCTCGGAAGGCGGCACCGGGGTCTACCTCGACACCAGCGTCTGGGCCCAGAAGGCCATCGAGGAAGCGAAGCCCGTGGGAAAGGTCCACGTCGGATTCAACGGCCGCGGCGCCGATGAATTCTCCTGCCCCGACCCGACGAAGGCCGGCGCCGACATCGACGCCCCGTCGGATGCGGCGTACCTCTTCTACTGCGCCAACAACACCGGCGAAGGCACCTGGTTCACCGAACCGCCGCGAAGCGATCTTCCGCTGATCGGCGACCTCACCAGCGACATCTTTTCGAGACCGTGGCCGTTCGCCGACCACGCCATGACGATCGCCGCGGGCCAGAAGAACCTCGGTGCCGCGGGCTGCTCGGTCATCGTGGCGAAGCGGGAATTCATCGAACGCGGTTCGAAGTCGATCGGACCGATTCTTCGATTCGCCGACCATGAACACGCCCAGTCGATTCTCAACACTCCGCCGACCTTCGCGGTCCGGGTCATCGGACTCATGGCGGAATGGACCGAAGCCCAGGGCGGTCCGCAAGCGATCGCCGAGCGAAACCGACTGAAGTCCTCGATGATCTGGAAGATCGTGGACCAGAGCGGCGGCTTCTACCGAAGCCGAGCTTCCCACCCGGCACGAAGCGGACTCAACGTCACCTTCCAGACGGCATCATCGGATCTCGATGCCCGGTTCCTCACCGAGGCGAAGGCCGCCGGCCTCGAGAATCTCGCGGGACTCGCCGGGGTGGGCGGGATGCGAGCCTCGATGTACAACGCGTTCCCGGTTCGCGGGGCGGAGATTCTCGCGGCGTTCATGACGGACTTCGCGACTCGAAACGGCTGATCCGCGGACTCATTCCCGACCGTCGACGGGTTCCGAGGCGTCGGAATCGGCGGCGACTGGAACCGCCTCGGGCTTCGCGGCCCCGCCGACGGCATCGGCGGCACGGTCGCGGGCGGTCTTCCACTGTTCCATCGTCATCGTGACGCGAAAGCCGACGTGACTCGCGCCCGAGTCGGGCGTGGTCGCCATTCGGGCGCTCGGACGATAGCTCGAGCAGTAACTCGGATTGCAGAGGAACGAGCCGCCGCGCTGGACGCGACTGACCGGCGCGAAGGGATTTCGCGGGTCCCGGGTTTCAGCAGGTCCGGAGGGATTCACCACCACACCGTCCGGTCCCGCTTCCTCCACCCGCCGCCGATACTCGTCGGCGCGGTACCGATCCGCACACCACTCCCAGACGTTGCCGCCCAGGTCGAACAATCCGTAGCCGTTCGGCGGGAACCGTCCCACCGGCGCCGTCCCCGCGTAGCCGTCGGCGGCCGTGTTTCGATCGGGGAACCGACCGTTCCAGGTGTTGGCTCTCGTCTCGTCGATCTGGGCATCTCCCCAGATGAAGGGTTGATTCACAAGGCCGCCCCGGGCCGCGAACTCCCATTCCGATTCGGTGGGAAGCCGTCCGCCGATCCAGTCGCAATAGGCGACCGCGTCCTCGAACGCGAGGTGCACCACCGGGTGATCCATGCGACCTTCGATCGAGGAAGTCGGGCCTTCCGGATGACGCCAGTCCGCCCCCTGCGTCCAGGACCACCACTGTGAGAAGTCATCCATCGACACCGGGCGATCGGTGCCGGTGAAGACCAGCGACCCCGGCTGAAGCAGTTCATCAGGCGGTTTCGGCGTGCCCGGCGGAACCTGCTTCTTCAATTCCGCCCAGTCGACCGGACGTTCCGCAACGGTCCGGTAGCCGGTCGCGGCGACAAACGCGGCGTACTCGGCGTTCGTGACCTCACGGCGTCCGATGCCGAAGGGGTCGACCCGAACGCGGTGCCGGGGAAACTCGTCGGGACGAGCTTCGGGACCGATCCCGCCCATGGTGAACTCGCCGCCCGGAATCAAGACCAGGTCGGGCACCGGCGGAATCTCGGAATCCCGAGCTGGCGGCGACCCGACCCGTGCCGCCAGGCACAGCGCGATGATCGAAGCCGCGGAAGGAAACAAAATCATCGTTCGCTCCAGCGCTCGGCGTTCATCCGAGCAACTCGATCATCCGGACCTGAACCGCCGTCCCTGCCCATCGACTTCGACCGTGCAGACCTCGACGATCGTCCAGATCAGAAGCCCGACATAAGTGAGGATCGAAAGACAGATGGTGAAACCGATCACCGCACCGATGCAGGCCATGCCCCAGATCAGCACCAGGCTCAGGGTGAGCTGGGTCGCACCCCGCGCCGTGTACCCCGCCACCAGATTGTGCACGCCGAAGACGGAAGCCATCACGCCCGGAAGAATCCCGAGCAGGATGTACGCCACCTTGCTGGTCGGAGAAACCTCGTTCTGGGAGGAGGAAGGCGGCGTCACCGGGGGATTGGACGGGATCCTCGACTCGAACTCCGACTCGAAGCCCGCATCCGCCGCCGCGGGATCCGGCGGTGGATCGACTTGCGACACCGGCGCACGGAGTTCGTCGATCACGGATTCAGCCATCTGCCACGGCTCGGGTTCAGGCCCTTCGCGAAGAAAGCCGGACGCCTCGATTCGACCATCGCGAACGTACCGATCGACCTCGTCCCGGTCGTAGGGGCCGTACACCACGCCGGCTGGCGATCGATACCACCAATTCACCGTCAGATCTTCAGACATGCCACCTCCGGTACCCACTCACTGGGAATTCGATCGGATCGATTTCAATCGTCGTACCCGGCCCAAGGAACGCCGAAGATACTACCGAATGCGGCGGTCATACTCGCGGGCGTAAGCGGCGCGTTCCGCCAGGTCGAGAGAACGGCCGTCGATCTCAAAGGCTTCGTACTCGATCGAGAGCCGATCATCGACGAGATCGATCTTCGCGACCCCGCTGCGCGGTCGACCGGATTCGTCGATGCCGGACCAGGCCGACCGAAGATACGACTGACCGTCGAGCGAAGACTCCAGCGTCATCACACCGCCGGTCACCAGACCGTCGGCCCCGAGGAATCGAGTGCGGATCCGGTCGGGCCCGGCGTCGAGCCAGATGATCTCGTCACCGACCACGCGGACCACCCCATCGACTTCATCCGTCGATCGAAGCCGAAGCGACCGCTCACCGGGGCCGGCGGCGATCTCCAGAGTCGATAGAACGGTTCGGCCCATCGTGTCCTGCCACGTGCCATCCCAGACGCCGATCAACTCCGGAGCGATCTCCAGCCGCTCGATGAACGGATTCGTTCGACTCCAGATGAAACGGCCGGGCTGCGGGCCGCCACTCCCGTCGATGCAGGTCGGGATGAAGTCGACGACCCATGAGTCGCGGTCGGCCGACTGATAGGTCACTTCGTAATTGACGGACGCACCGGTGCCGGAAGTCTCGTGTCCTCGCCAATCCAGTGCCGCGCCATCGAAACCGATGAGCGTCGCGCTCCCGGTGAAGGGCCGTCCGCGGTCGCGCCCGGAGTAGATGTTCAGCACGGCCCCGGCGGCCTCGTCCCAGGTGATGCGTCCGCGACCGCTCGAAACCTCCACGCCGTCACCCAGCATGACGTTCCATTCCACGGCGAGCGAACGCCCGGGCTCGATCCACCACACGGACTGTTCCGCAGTGAACTCGACGCCGCCCGGCAGCGCAGCGCGCCCCTCGTCCGTGATGCCTTCCATCTCCCACTTGCCGATGAAACGATCGAGCCCTTCCATCGCTTCGAGACCGGGAAGCGCCGGGAGCTCGGGAAGTTCAGGAAGCGCTGAATCGACCTGCGCGACGGCCGCTCCGGAGATGCCGAGACCCAGCGTCAACATCACGCCGGCGATCCAACCGGTTCCAATGATTCGTCGATCCGATCTGACGGTGGACTGTCGTCGCTGTCGCATGCTGGGCTCCGGTCGGGAATGGGTCTCAACGCGTCGACGAGTGTACGAAAGCCGTCGACGCCCACATCGCGGTCACGGAGGACCGGCGGTTTATGAACATGCGAGGTCCTCGATTCACGCGTTTCGCGGAATTCCGAGCACTGCTACGAAGCATGGATACCACCGCCTGGCCCCCGAACTCCCTTCCACGGCCACCTCGGGCGGCCTCAGGACGCCTGACGGACCAGCGTGCGCTGAAAATCACTGGTTTCCGGGCGACGAAGCGGATCGACGGCCAGGCTGATTCGATCGCCGTCCAGCGCCGTGGCGAGATCCTCGGCCAACAGTCCGGGCTCGTCCGCGATCCATGCCTCGCCGGATTCCCCACGATCGGCATCGATCCTGATGAGGCCACCACCCGACAGCTCGCACAGGGAGGCGAAGCACCAGGCGGTGAAGCCCTCCTCGGTGGCGGCCAGCAGGCAGCGGGACCACTGTTCCGGATCCGGATCACGACGGCTGCCATCCCGCATGGTCTCGTTCCATTCGACTTCGATGCGAGCCACGAGATGATCCATTTCCGGCAGCGTCTCGCAGGCGATGGGCAACGAATCACCGCGGACCACCGCCGAAACGATCCGGCGATGGAGCCCTCGGAGCCTCGCGTCCAACGGTTCGAGCGCCCCGAGGAATACGACGCCTCGATCCGAAAGCTCGGCCACCTGATGGGTGGCGGGAGACGCCCAGACCGCGGCATCACCGCCGCCCGTCATCGACGCGTCGGATCCTTCGCCGAATTCACGATCAAGGTTCGACTCGAAATCCGAATCGAGCGAGGCGACGGGCGGAAGGATCTGATGTCGTGCGGCAAGAACCATGCTGAACTCCTGAGAATCGGCGATCTGGGAGGCGTGGCACGAAGCCCGCCACGGTCAGGAGAAGGACGGATCGAATCCCGAACACTGACCGAACAATTCGTGGATTTTCGGAGCGGCGCCGCCGGTATCGGAGACCGCCGAGGGCAAAGCGGTTGAATACACTCTCCAATCATGCTTGCCTCGATCACCGCTTCCCTCATCCTGACCGCCGGTGCTGCAGGTGGCATCGAGGTGCCACTTCAGGACGCTTCGTCGCCCAAGACGCTGGGCACCGCGTCGGATGCCGCTCCGCCCGCCGCGATCGAAGTCCTCGCGAGGACCGGCGGCGACCTCCTGCAGTCCTCCACCGCCAGCCCGCGGATGCGAGCCGCCGCCACCGGCTGGCTCGATTCGATTCGGACTGGCCCTGGTTTCGCAGCGAGATTCGAGTCGCTGAAATCACGGGAACGGATCGCGAACTACCTCGACGCACGCTTCGAGGCGGAACTGCTCCGCGGCGGCATGCTCGAGCCGCGGGTCCTCGAGGCGATGGAGGCGATCCCCGCGGGACTTGCCGGTCGCGGTGAACTCCAGTGGTCCCTCGCAGGCCTTCTGCTCCGACCAGCCTCGGATCTGCCCGCGGGACGGACGCTCGACTGCACCTTCCGCCTCGGCCCCACGCACGCCCCGATCATCGACCTGATCGCGACCGTCGAGGATTGCCGGGACCTCGGCGCGATCTTCGACGCCGCGGACCTCGCGGATCGACCGATCATCGGCGCTGCAGTGCTCGCCACCGGCCGCTGCCCGGACGTCGATGCACGAATCCTCGACTTCGGCACCCCGGAACCACCGGCCGATTCGGACGAGGCCGCCCAGGCCTATCGAACCGCACTCCTGGTCGAACTCGCGGATCGAAGCGCGGACGGGGCATTGCTCACGCTGATCGAACGACATCCGATGGTCCTGGCCCGCACGGGCATTCGAGCCGCCGCCGCCGTGGGGCTCGCCCGAGCGGGACGAATCGACGACGTGATGGAACTCGTCGGCGGGACGGAGCAACTCGATCGATTTCCCTCCGCGTCGAGCGGCGAGATCCGAGCCTTCATGGCCCATGCGGCGTTCCTGAACGGAGACCGCGGCCGGGCCCGCCGGATCAGCGAGCGAATCGGCCGAGGTGATTCCAAGCTTCTGGCCGAACTGGTACTCGCCGATCCGGCCATCGCCGATCCACTCGATCCCGCACCACCGCTGGCCGAAGCACGCAACCTCCGGATCGTCCGTCCCCTGCAGTGGGCCGCGATGATCGAGCGGGAACCGGCGATTCGCGACCGCATCGTCCGGATCCTCGCCGCGGTGATCGAAGACGGCCGGACGGCAATGGCACTCGGGCTCCTTTCACCCAACGGATTCACGACCCGGGTCGGCGGCGACGGCTGGTACGAAGATCGCATCGGCATGCTCAGTGACGCCATGGCGCTGGCGAAGCGGCCCATGGACGACTGGACGCCGCTTCTCGAAGCCACGACCCGCCTGAAGTCACCCGCATCCCAGGTGGAGGCGCTGGTGGCGATCGCACGCGGACTCGAACGCGCCCACCCGGCCGAGGCGATGACGCCCGGACTCCGCGCGGCCCTCGACCGAACCCTCCTCGACATCACCATCGGCGGCTGAATCCCGAATCGATCCTCGATCCACCATGACGCCGAATCCGACGCCGTCCGACATCTCCAGAAGCCAGCGCATCGGCGTCACCGAGGCGATGATCGCGTACCTCTTCTGGGGATTCGCGACCGGGATCTACTTCAAGTTCCTCGATCACGTCAATCCCATGGAGTTGCTGGCGTGGCGGGTGCTCGCCGGCCTTCCGGTGATGCTCGTCCTCGTCGCCCTGCCCCCGGGAATCGGGCGGATCCGGGCGGCGATCTCGACGCCGAAGGCGTTCCGGATCCTCGTTCTCTCCACCGTGCTGATCGCCTTGAACTGGTTCACGTTCATCTACGCGGTGGTCAGCGACCGGCTCGTCGAGGCGAGCCTCGGGTACTACATCAATCCGCTCGTCTCGGTGCTGCTCGGCCGCATGGTGCTCGGCGAGCGACTGTCGCCGCTGCAACGCAAGGCGATCTGGATCGCGGTCGTCGGCGTGGTGTTGTTCGGCTGGTCGGCGATCTCGACATCGATCCGGATCGTCGGTCCCGACGGGAGGTTCGATCTCTCCAGCCTCGCCGAACTCCCCTGGATCTCCCTGGTGCTTCCCATCTCGTTCGGCTGCTACGGTCTGCTGCGGAAGAAGATGAAGGCTGATTCGGTCACCGGCCTGACCATCGAGATGATCCTGCTCTTTCCCGTGATGCTGGCGCTCGAACTCGTGCTGGCCGCACGCGGGGTCTCCAGTTTCACCACCACGGACTGGAACACCGATCTGCTGCTGCTGGTCGGCGGCTTCGTCACCGTGCTTCCCCTGATCGCCTTCGCCGCCGCCGCACGTCGTCTGCGACTCGCGACGATCGGCATCCTCCAGTACGTCGCGCCGACCTGCCAGTTCATTCTCGCGATCACGATCTTCGGCGAGCAGGTGGGCCCGATGAAACTCGCGGCGTTCGGACTGATCTGGATCGCCGTGGTGCTCTACTGCTTCGACGCCTACCGAGATCTGCGTCGGGAGCACCCGAAGTCCTCCCCGTCGACCGCGTGATTCGAGGTCCGGCACCCCGGAGGATCCCCCCGGCCATCCTCGATCATTCCTTTCCGGTGATGCGGAACGGGAAGCCGGGATACTGGTCCGCGTCGTCCTCGGGATCGGACCAGCGCGGCCAGGCCTCGAGAAGCAGGTCGCCGGTGACGGGATCGACGTCGACCATCCCGTATCCGGGCGAGAGGTCGTAGAGCCTTCGAGGCTCGAGGCCCCGGTCCTCGGGGTTGGTGACCACGAAGACCGTCATGAGATTGCCGAACCCGTCCTCGAAATCACCCGCGTAACGAGGTGCTCCCTCCCATCGATCGCCACCTTCGTCGATCGGCATCCACCGCCGAGGCCAGGTGTTGGCGACCGCGGGCGGCGTGAAGGCGAACGTCCCGTCACGGTAGGCGTCGACGCCGTACTGGACGAGGGAACCGAGATGCTGATCGCCGCAGAGGTGGAGCGCGTCCGCCGCCTGCAGTGAACGAACGGCCCGGGTCCGCGCCGACTGGGGCCAACCACCGGAATCGGTGTCCGCGGCGGGCACGTCGTCCTCCGCGTACTCGCCGGCCGCATGAACCTTCAGACGCGGAACGACCCCGTCATCCCGTCCGGGCGGAAGGGTCGCGACGTTCACCCACGGTGTCTGCGAAAGGACGATCTTCCGCGGACTCCGCGGGTCACGGGAGGTCGCCCAGTCCGCGAGAAACGCCTCCTGCGTCGGGCCGAGGAACATCGCGTCCGGAACGTCCGCGTCCTTCGGATCGAAGTCCGGATTCCGGAACCAGCCGTTGCGGACCTCCGCCTCCGGAAGCTTGACGCTCGCCGAGTCCTTCCACATTCGATCGGCGACCACCGCGAAGTCCACGGGGCCGTACCGAATCCGGGTGGTGTACGGATCGATCCCCTGCCCGATCGGACCGGGAACGGCGCACGCCGGGAGGTTGCCGACCTGGGTCCGGTGAATGGCGTTCACGACGTCGGCACTCAGTTTGTATCCGCCCGAATCCTGGACGGTGAGACCGTCCTTCGCCCTCGCAAGGACGCCACCCGCTCCCCAGATGTTGCCGTGGTAGACGTCGTGGTCGTCGGGGATGATGACGCAGGGGCGGTCGCGACACAGTTCCGCGAAGCCCCGAAGCCAGCGCTGATACTTCGTGTGGTAGTCGAGCATGATCTTCCGCCGGTCGACCCCGTTCAGGTCGCCTTCGTAGATCTGGTCGCCCGCGAAGAACAGGAAATCCGGATCCTGCGCGGCGACGCCGGCCACGAGCTCGTCGTGCGGGAACCAGACCCCCCGTCGATTCCATGCCGAATGGGCCGTGACGTTCTTCACGCAGTTCAGGCTCGCGATCCGGAGCGGACGGTCGACGGGTGGTGCGTGGATCTCGCCCCGCCATTCGAACGGCGTGCCGTTCATCTCGCCTCGGATCCGGTATTGCCGTCCGAGGTATTCCTCGACGTCATCGACCTGAAATGCGACCGTGAAGCTCTCGTCGACGAGCCCGCCCGTCGCGATCGGTCGCCAGATGCCGTCCCGGGTCTCGAACTCGAGCGTTACGTCGCCGAGATCCGACGCCTCGACCGGGGGAAAGAGCGTGTTCAGCCGCAAGGCGTGGATGCCATCGTCGTTTCGGTCGAGCGTGTAGGTCACGCCGAGCACGGGTCCCCACGAATGATCCGTCTCGTCGAGCCACGCATCGAGATCGGCGCCGCGAAGTCGAAGATCCGCGAACGACCAGCCGATGCCGTCCTTTCGCGCACTGCGATGCCCGACGAGGGCGATGCCGCCGTCGATCCGCTCGCGTTCCAGTCCCCGGGCCGAAACGACGGTGAAGATGGCGTCACCGTCCCGCGCGGAGAGATCGAGGTCGAAGCGACCGTCCCGCGGGGTGATGACCAGATCGAGCGCAAACCGCCTGAATTCGGTGCCTGATCCGCCGAGCTCGATGCGCTCCTCCGGAATCGATCGAAGGTCCTCCAGTTTCGTCTTCGCCGGCAACGCCCAGCTGAACCCTCCCTGCTTCTCGGTCGAGAAGTCGAGCAGCCGACCCGTCGAAGCCCCGGCGACCACCGCGAGCATCCCCCCGTCGGGGGCGGGAACCTGCTGGACCAGTGCCGTCAGACGCGGGTCCACATCGGGCCCGCCAGCGCCGAACAACACCCCCGCGAACGACCCGGCGTCGATGCGTCCGCCGCCCTCCGCCCGGACGTCGACGGAGATCGTCAACGGGGTCTCCGGTGCACCCGGATCGATCCGCAACGGAAGGACATGCGCCGTTCGAACCGGCAGTCGGCTGTCGTCATTGACCAGCCGGCCGTCGAGGANTCGCCAGTCCTGAAGCCGACTCGGCTGCCAGGCGGGGCCGATCCAACGACGGGATCCGATCTCCTCGATCGGGATCACCCGCTCCTCGGGCGAGACCGCGTCGGCCGGAGCCAAGGCGAGCGAGGGCGAAAGCGACGCGAGCAATGGAAGGATGATCGAGCGCATGTCTGGTTCTCCGACGGTCGGTAGGAAGGGAGTCGGGCAGGATCGCATCCTAGCGGTCCATCCGGGCGGGAAGAACGCGACGCACGATCGGCCGGCCCCCGAGCCGCTACGCTTTCAGGCATGACGACGACGACGACGACCATTCTCTCGATCGTGGCCTCGATCCTCTCCGCCGGCCCGCCGGTCGACGTGCCGACGCCTCCAACGGACGACGAACGCCCGCACGTGGTCTTCATCTCCGGAGACGAGGAATACCGCAGTGAGGAATCGCTGCCGAGGTTCGCCGCCCTGCTCGGCCGTGATCATGACGTCCGTACCACCGTCCTCTACAGCCTCGATGACGAGGGGCGGATCGATCCCGAGGCCCTCTCGAACATTCCCGGCCTCGAAGTGCTGGCGGATGCCGATCTGGTCGTGATGTTCACCCGCTTTCGAACGCTGCCTGAAACCCAGCTGGAGCCGATCCGGCGATACGTCGCCTCGGGCCGACCGCTGGTGGGATTCCGGACGGCGACGCATGCCTTCCGGTATCCGGACGAGGATCCCCGGCACGCCGAGATGAACGAGGCCTGGCCTCGGCGGGTCTTCGGCCAGCGGTGGATCACCCACCACGGCAACTTCGGCGACGGGAAAGCTCCCCTCACCCGAGTCGTGCCAGACCCGGAAGCGACGCATCCGATCCTTCGCGGCGTCGGCCCGTTCGACGCCTACTCATGGCTCTACCACGTCGAAGGCGGCGGTGATGAACTGGCCGGTGATCCGACCCGTCTGGCCACCGGCACGACGCTGAAGTCCTATCACGAAGAACGGCACGATCGATTCCCGACCTCCAGCCCGGTCGCGTGGACCCTCGAAAACCCAACGGGATCGAACCTCCCCGGACGCGTGTTCTTCACGACCCTCGGGCCCCCCTACGACTTCCGGTCCGCCGATTGCCGCCGGATGGCCGTCCAAGGGATGCTCTGGGCGATGGGACGGGAAAACGACATCCCGAAGGCCGGTGTGGAGATCGACGCAACGGACGACTGGCGTCTCACCAACGCTGGTTTTGGTGGTTACCGGAAGCACCAGCGCCCGGCAGTACCAGCGACGCGTGAGCCCTGAGTCGCTCGCCCAGGACGTTTGGATCGCGGGATTCTGGCGTCATGTGATCGGATCACCTGTTCCGAGCCGGGTTTGGGAGGTATCGTGTTCACTGACACACCGCTCCGGATATCTCTGAAGCGGGCCACGAAAGTCTCGATCCGTCGAGCCGGAGTGAAATCATGAAGACCCGATCTCGATGCTCGCCCGACCGCCGTCGGCCGGGTTTCACCCTCGTGGAACTCCTCGTCGTGATCGCCATGATCGTGATCCTCATCAGCCTGGTGCTCTACGCGACGAATGCCTTCCAGCAGACATCGAAAGGGCTCACCTGCCTCTCGAAGCAGCGCCAGATGATGCTCGCCTGGGACGGTTACGCCTCCGACAACGCCGGCCGATACGTGGCACCCGACACCAACCGACACGCCTGGGACTGGGTCAGCTCCGTGGGCAACAACATGGGCCCTGGAAACACCGAACGGGAGGAAGCCCTCACCGAGGGCCGACTGTTCCCCTACGTCGGCGACGTCCGACTCTACAAGTCCCCGTTCGACCGCTCCGACTACGTTCGCACCTACTCGCTCAGCGCGTTCTTCACCGACGGTGAGGGCACGAGCGACTGGAACGGGCCACCCTCGTGGTCGATCGGGACCCGCAGTCGGATCCCCCGCCCCAGCGACACCATCTCGATGGTGGCGGAACACGACCGACGCGGGCACAACATCAACGGCTGGGGAATCAACCCCTACACCCCGGACTGGATCGACCAGCTCATGATCTGGGACGAGGGCCACTTCAACTTCGCCTTCGCGGACGGCCACGTCGAACGACGCAAATGGGCGGGAACCAGCTACTCCAACCCTGAGCCGATCGAGATCGCCTTCAACAGTCCCACCCAGCTCACCAACATCTACTACCCGGGGCCGGACTGGGACTGGGTGTCCGAACGACTCTTCCCCGGGAGTGCCGCACTCTACGGCGGCTGGTGATCAGACGAATGCGTTTCACAGACGGCTTCCGTTTCCTCCCACATCTCGCGATCCTCTTCACCTCGTTGCTGCTGCTTCCGGGTTGTGATCGCGAAGCGACCCCCGCCGCTGCACCAAAGGACGGCGGCGTCGGCGTCATCGGCGAACGCGTCACCATGGACGATGATCCAGTGGTGACGAAGTTCCGAACGGAAGCCGCCGGGTATCTCGAAATGCGTGCGATCCTGGGCGATTTGAATCGCCGAATGGCCGCCGGGAACGCCACCGCGGAAGAGGTCGAGCAGTGGCGAGACTTGCAGGAAAAGTGCGACCGGGAACGCGTTCGGTTGAACGCGATCCTGTACGCTGATTCGACCGGTCCGGACCGCCGAAGAGCGATGTTCTGGATCCTTCAATCGGCGAATTGATCGCCATCCCGACGGTTCTCGCATGAACGGCGGGATTCGACCGCCCTGAACTCGATTCCTGGATTCGCGATGCCGACACGCCCCGTTTCGATCCTCCGGTCCACACTCGCGCTCGGCGTCCTCACCCTCGCCGGGTGCGCCAATCCGTTCATCGAGAACTACATCGGGAGTCGCCAGTCCGCCACGACCGATCCGGTTCGAGTGGTGGCGAAGGCGAACACGCCCCGACTCGGGACCAGCCGATTCTCGGCGAAGATGGAGCTCGGCAATCTTCCCGGCGATGACGAAGCCAGAGCCGCGGCGGCCGAGGTCGGGGCCGAAGCCTACTGGTGGAGATTCGCCCCGAGCTTCTCGGCCGGGAACGAATCCGCGACGATCGGCGCCGGCAGTGGAAGAGTCGGCAGCACGGATCGCTCGGGACCTTCATTCGGCGAGAAGGCCATCAAGTGGTACGAGTTCGAGGCGGTGTTCTACGCCAACGCCCCCACCCGCGACGACGACTGATCCGCTCGGGACCGGACCTCGATCATCCGCGTCGACGACACACGAAAAAGGAGGGCCGTCCGTGGACGGCCCTCCTCGCATTCGTTCGATCCGGGTCGCTCCGACGCGACTCCGTGGATCAGTTGTAGACGTAGTCGGCGTTCAAGACCCGATCGATGATCGCCTTGGCATCCGAGAGGTGAGCCCGTGAGTAGGCGTCGAGGCGGCTTCCGTCCCGACTCAGCACTTCACCGATCTGCTCGTCGAGCTCGCGAAGCTGCTGACGCGAGAGACTCGCGACGGCGGCCTTCGAGGGTCCGAAGCGACCGCTTCCACCCGAGAGCGACACCAGTCGCTCGAGATGGGATCGCTGGAGATTCCGACGCAGGCTGGAAATGTACGCATCGTTGCCGTCTCGGCCGCCGCCGGGACGAGCGTCGAGTTCGGTCCACACCGCGGCCTTGACACCTTCCATGGTCTCCGGAATGGTGAGCACGTCATCCCCCTCCACCGCCCGGAACTCGTTGTCGTACATCCGGTTCAGCGTGGTGGGGTTGAGGATCAGCGTCAGGGCCGTGTCCTGGATGCCGTCGATGCGGTTGTGGACGTCGAAAGTGGGATCGATCTCCGCCGCCCGGAAGCCGCCACCGTCGAACCACTTCTCGACCGTCATCTTCCGGAGCAGTTCCGGCGTCAGGCCGTACGCCTCATCCGGCGTGGTCGCATCGAGCACGATCGCCAACGCCCGCCGTTGCTGATCCGCCGGGATGTCGGCGATCGGGTCGATTTCGGTGCCCTTCTTGACCCGGTTGATGGTGCTCCCACCGATCCAGTTCGAAGCGATGCTCACCGCGCCGAGATGCTTGGAGAGGGTCATGAGATCCCCGCTCCGGGCCTTCGACCAGCTCTCGCCGTCGTCGACCATCTCGTCGATGATTCGACCACGAAGCTCCTCGACGATGGCGAGCTGGGCGTCGACGTAATCGAGGGGATTCTGGGCGTGATCGAACCGACGCGCCATGGGGTCGGGCCCCTGGGTGTCCTCGTCGGTCAGATAACGGAGTTCGGGTTCACCGCATCGGGCGAGGATCGCGTCCGTCTTGCCGGGGGTGTAGCCGTACGCGATCGCCCACGTGTCGTAGGGCCCGAGCGTGGTGGTGGTCCAGGGACCCTGCACCACTTCGTCACCGAATGCGACATTGACCGGCAGGTAGTCCATCACCGAGGAGGAGATGGGACCGTCGAAGCCCTCGCTGTTCATCTCCTCGTAGGAGACGAGCTCGGATCCGACGAAGTTGTGCCG
>NYSY01000051.1 GCA_002683215.1 Planctomycetaceae bacterium | reverse complement strand
CTCGATATCCAGGTCGCCCCCACCATTCTTCGGATTCCACCAGGTGTTTGTCGGGAACGCGTACTCGGCGGAGCTCTGGAAGTAGTACACCTGCCCATCGAGGGCCAGGCTGAAATCGAAGACGCCAAGCACGGTGTCGGCGTCGTCATCGGACGCGACGTAGAGATCGATCACGGTGTTTGTGAACGTGGCCCCCCCGAGATTCGCGGAGGTGTCCGTGTACCGGGTCGTGTAGACGCCGGTGATGTCGGCGGTTGCGGTGACCGCGATGCAGGCGGCGGCGGTGGCGGGGAGAACGGAAGTGATCTTCATGATGGTGACGTACCTTTTGGACATGTATTGAATTGAACAAACAGAGGTTGGCTTGCAAACGGAGCGATCTGATTTCTGTGTGCCATCAGACTAGTATGTACGCCCGGCCTCCGATCCAGTTTCATGATCTCAACGTTTCAGTCGGTCTGGTGAAGCCGCTGCCGCAACTAGAAATTTCCGGGTAGTTCCTCCTGCCGCAGTCAGAAATTTCCAGGCATTCCTTCGTACGAAGAGGCAGTTCGCGGTGGCTCGTGTGAACGCGCGCGACCATGCGGTCCAGGGCGATCCTGTTGGTGCAATGAAGAGGGCATGGTGTTTTTTTCACCAATCCGACCGCCGGGGGAGACGCCGATTCGGATTCCTTCGATCGTGAACGGACTGCTGATCCGCGATGCATCGGCGACCGCCTGCCCGCGACCCGATCCCGTCAGCGCACCGGACCGACACGGGTGCGTCCAAGGTATTCGAATCGCGCGTTGAGCCGGAGGAGTTCCTCGGCGGTGCGCTGTGGGTCCAGCATCCCAGCTCTTCGTTCCGCGTAGGCCGCGAGGATCAGATCCGCATGCTCGGCGAGGTTCCGGTCAGCCATGGTTGCGACATGATCGAGCGGCACGGCGTAGGTGAACCGACCGGAGTCCGTGGCGTGCGTCGGGATATGGATGAACTCGCGGTCCTTGCCCGGTCCGATCGCCCGGCCGTCGTCGGCGGCCACGCCCGCCTCGACGAAGAAATCCACGGCGTGATCGGGATATCCGAACAGGTACCCGTAGCCCCTCCAGCGATCCGCGCGGGGCATCCGATCCACGATCGCGACGATTTCGGCCGGGTGGGTGCCGGGGGTGATTCCCCAGGGACTCCAGAACGATTCGTGGCGTTCGATCATCTGCGACAGGGACTTGCGATGGATCACGTACGCGTGGGCCGAACGGGTGCCTTCATCGGCGCGGGCGAAGACCTGGACGTCGGCATGCCACACGTCGTTTCGAAGAACGCCGAGGGACGTTCGAACCGCGGTGATTTCGCTGACATCGGGGTCCTCGACATCGAAGGAGCCTCGCCAGAATCCACTGCTCATCGGCTTGAGCCCGCCGGCAAGCGTGTAGAGGCCCTCGTGATCCGCGGCGGCGAGAACCAGCTGGAGTGGATCGACGGCGGTGGTGGTGGTCGCGGACGGGTCGGGCACCGTCGTCCTGGACGGGCTTGTGGTGCAACCCGCCAGAACGAAGGCGGTGACGAACCAGATCAGCGGGTTGGNGGCCGTGNANCGGCGGCGNTTCGGNGCGGCCGCGGTCGCCCCGCCGTCGGTCCCGTTCGAGGNGNGNGCTTCCGTNNATCNTCGATTCGGATGATTCATGTCGTCGTGGCCGCCTTGAGTCAGTCGTTTNGAAACGGGATGGCGACGGANAGGTTGGCGATGAGCCACGCGGATGCGGCCGCCAACTGCAGGAGATCGCCGGTTTCGCTGATACCGTAGACGAAGACACTGGCGATCCACAGGATGCTCGCGGCGGTCTGGCCGATCCAGCCGATGCCGATCGGGCGCNTCGGTCTGNCCAACGGGNCCNCGGAGATTTCCGATTCGTTGATCAACAGATGCACTCCTCGCCACAGCAGGAGAGGTCATCCAGATACATGCCCCAGTGGCGATACTCCTCCAGCCGGGTCGCCGGCAGTCCGAGGGAGGTGGCGATCGCCTTGGCGACCACGGCGAATCGCATTCGGAACTTGAAGATGAAGCAGAAGATGTGATCGCCGTGCCTCACCGAGGGGCCGCACAGGAAGAGGCCGGGCGTCGTCGTCGATTCGTCGCACTCGCTCAGCAGGGGGAATCCGTCATCCCGCGATTCGAAGAGATCCATGACGAGTCCGTGGCTGCCGAGGAACCCCGTGGCCAGAATCGGCTGCACGGGTGTCAGATGAGCGCGATCGTCCATGGTCAGGACTTCGTAGCCTTCGTCCGTGCGCGACACCGATCTGATCGGTGTGTTCGCATGAAGATCGACGTGCGACATGAAGGAACCTTCGCGCATGCGCTCGATCGAATACGTCGAAAGCGCCACGCTCGGATCCGAGGTCTGCGCCTCCCACGGGCACCCGCGGTCGAAGAGGCTGACCTTGAGGCCTCGCTTCGCGAGGTGGCAGGCCGCATCGACGCCGCTCTCGAAGCCACCGATGACGATGAGGTCGTCTCCTTCGACCTGCTCGTATCGATCGATCATGGANGTGTGGAGGCAGTACTTGCTTCCGTCGAAGCCCTGGAGGCTCGGATACCCGTACTCGCCGGCCGCCCAGATCACGTGCTTGGCGCGAAGGNTGTCTTCTTCGGTGTCGATCACGAATTCGTCGGCGATCTTGGTGACCCGCAGCACGATCGTCTCTTCGCAGACGGGCAGGTCGAAGACCCGCGCGACCTGTCGCAGGTAGAAGGCGTAGTCGTTCCCGGTGGGGTGCTCGACTTCGAGACTGAACGCGGGCGACGTCCCGATCGTGATGGAGTTCAGATCGAGCGTCCCCACTGAATTGGTCGGGAAGGAGGGTGTGAGAAATCGAGTCTCGGCGGGCCAGCCGTTGAAGGAAGCCCCGATCCGACGTCCCTCGAGCACCAGGAAGTTGTCGATGCCGGCATCCTTGAGCGCCACCCCCACGCCGATGCCGGCGGCACCCCCTCCGATGATGATCGTGTCGTAGACGGTGCGTTTCATGGTTCGAGCCTTGGGCGGGAAAGCGGCCTCGTCATCGCTATTGGCATTGGAATGTCAATAAGTATAGCGTGGCCGCTGCCAACCGCGTTTTCCTTGGAATGCTGCGGGTGCCCACCGGGATCGGGGTCGATCCGAGTGCGGATGCGGGGGAGGGCGAGCGGTCGGTTCTCGGTTCGGTGGAAGGCGTCCCGGGCGCGCGTCGGCAGTTCAACGCGTTCAACCCGAGTCGTGGGATCGCGGATTCATACCGCGAACGAAAGCCCGCCCCGACCGGGGTCGGAGCGGGCGTGGACCGAGGCATCCCGGATCCCTCAGGAGCAAGGCCCCCAGGTTCCGAGGATCACCACCAGATCGGCGCCATTGACCATGCCGTCGCCGTTCAGGTCCTCGGGGCAGTCAAGGCACGCGCCCCAGGTTCCGAGGATCCGAACGAGGTCTTCACCATTGACCAGGCCGTTCCCGCTGAGATCGCCCGGACACGAAGCCTCCTCGCAGTGGCGGATGGCGGGATCGAACGGCTGTGGTTGCACCTCCCACGCTTCCAGACAAGCTCCTGTGCAGATGTCATCCCCGGCTTCGATCGTTCGGCGATAGTCGCGTGCGGGCTGCGCCGAATCGACCGTGAATGTCTCCACGGCTGATTCGATCACGTTCACCGTCAGCGCCTGGCCAAAGGGATCGCCGCACGGGGGATCGATCTCGACCGGGGATTCACCCGGCGTTCCGACGAATAACTCGATCTGGTCGAGATCCACCGTCGCGTACTCCGGGCCGCCGCAGACGCCCCAGGGACGGAGTTTGAAGATGATTTTGAAGGTCGACGCTTCGAGCGCGGAAAGCGCTGAAATGTCGAGCGTCACTTCGTCCGTCGACCATGCACAATTCGAAAATTCTTCGCGACTGTCCTCGCCGATCGAGAGGAGTGATCGGCTCGCACTCACGACTTCGTTCTGATCCTTCGATCGGGCCTCGATCGTGACATCCAACGCGACGAACGAGACGGAACTCAAGATTCGATGGTCGAAACGAAGGATGGCGTGTTCGCCGATGTCGCAGGCACCCAGTTGGATGTCATCCTGCCACAATTTTGGCGATCCGCTGTCCCTGATGAAGCAACTGGAACAGGGCAGGTCCAATTCAAGATGGAGGTAGGCCTGCCGAGGCACCTCGCCGCATGTTTCGTCTCGCACCTCGGTTTCGAATACATAACTTTGGTTGGTATAACTCGTCTGCTTCCAGACCCCGCTGGTCCCGGACTGGAAGGATCCGTCCTTGATGCCGGTGTCGTCGGCCGCCGAGATCGACGTCAGCAGCAGCAGCGCTGCGCTGCACCCGATCGATTGAAATACGTGTCGCTTTGCCATGTCTTCGTGGTCTCCTGAGATTGCCCCTCTTTGGAAGTCACATCAATTCACATCAATTGACATCATGGTGTCTACGAATTCCCGGTCCGGATTCGTCGCATGTCCCGCCTTCACGCTGGCGGACGGCGCCGCAACCCCCGGGATGCCTGCCCGCGACAGAGATCGGCGCGCGACGGAGCCCCGGTCCTCGGGAGGATCGACTCCATGGTTTCGTATCTTGCAAGGTGTGCTCGCGGTGCCCCTACCGAGGTGAGCATACGCAGCCGAAGTGTTCGTATCAGTTCAAATGCTCGTCTGGTCGTATTTTGGTTTGATTTTTTCGGGGGCATCGGAGTTCACGATTCCCGCGAGTTCCCGGGGGTGCTCGTGCGGCAGCGGCCTTGGTCGCGGTGGTGGTGGATCGGCCGTATTGTTCCGCCATGCGCCGACAGCCGGCGGGCGATGAGGAGCTCGGACGTGGTTCGTTCCGCGGGGTTTGATCCCGAACCATCACCACCGGCGGTGGCGCTGGCGTCAAGACCTTCGTTGAAGCAAACGCGAGATGGATCCCGAATCCTCGCATGTACCACGTATTTTGAGCGTGGTGGCCGTTGAAGGAAACCGCGGTATCGCATGACCCCGGTGTCCGATGACATTTTTCGAACGATTGGAACGCATATCGATGAACGACATATTTCGAAGGTTGCCGGTCGTCCTGCCCGCCGTCCTGGCCCCGGCCCTTTGGACCGTGACCGTCTCGGCGGAGACGCTCACGGTCTGTGCCAGTGGGTGCGACTACACCAGCATCAACGCCGCCATCGGCGCAGCGCGGGACGGCGACGTGATCCAGCTCGCGGCGGAGACGTACTTCGAGGGCGAGCAGATCGACACGCTCGGCAAGGCGATCATGTTGCGGGGCGTGCTGGACAAGGCCGGGGAGCCGGCGAGTGTGTTGGATGGGGCTGGAATGCACCGCGTGCTGATCTGCCGGAGCGGTGAATCGGATACGACGATCTTCGAGAACCTGCGAGTCCAGCATGGTTACGGACTTCCCTGGTCGGTACCAAGCGATCGTGGTGGTGGCATGTACAACGTCGAAGCGAGTCCGACACTTCTTCGATGCACGTTCCACGGAAACCTGGCGCTCGATGGGGGCGGTTTGTTCAACGAAGGCAGCAGCCCGGCCCTGACCGACTGCGCGTTCACCGCGAATTCGGCAACCTCCGGCCTCGCGCCTCCCGGTGGCGGGGGGATGTACAACCACCTCTCCAGCAGCCCGACCCTGACCGGCTGCGCGTTCACGAACAACTCGGCCGAACTGGGCGGCGGAATGCACAACCACGTCTCCAGCAGCCCGACGTTGACCGGCTGCACGTTCGCGGGCAACTCGGCCGACCTGGGCGGCGGCATGTACAACCTTGGCTTCAGTAGCCCGACGTTGACCGGCTGCACGTTCACGGGCAACTCAGCCGCTTTGGACGGCGGCGGGATGTGCAACCTTCAGGGCGGATCCGCCCTGGCCGACTGCGTGTTCGTGGAGAATGCGGCGGTTCGCTCTGGTGGCGGGATGTACAACGAGGCATTCAGCCTGAACCAGATCGGCTCCACCTTCACGAGCAACGCCGCCCAGTCCGGCGGCGGGATGTACGGCCGCGAATCCGAAATCACCCAGGAGAACTGTAGCTTCACGGCGAACTCGGCGTCCGGCAGCGGCGGCGGGATCTACAACGACGAATCAAGCCTGAACCAGGCCGACTGCACTTATTCGGGCAATGTGGCGTTTTACGCTGGTGGTGGTTTGCACAACACTCGATCCAGCCCGACCCTGACCAACTGCACGTTCACCAGCAATTCGGCCGACTCCTTCGGCGGCGGGATGTCGACGAACGGCACGGTCAGCAATCCGGTCCTGACCGACTGCAGGTTCATCAAGAACACGGCCACCTTCGGCGGTGGGATGCACGCCACGGAAGGCGAATTGAGCCTGACCGACTGTGCGTTCACCGACAACGAAGCCTCCGGCGGCGGCGGGATGCACACCACGGAAGGCGAATCCAATCTGATCGACTGTGCGTTCACCGGCAACGCGGCCACCCGGGGCGGCGGGATGTTCAACACCAACGCCAGCAGTCCGGTGCTGACCGGCTGCACCTTCACGGACAACTCGTCCCGATGGGACGGTGGCGGCATGTACAGCGCTTACGGCAGCCAGCCGCCCCTGGTCGACTGCATCTTCTGCGGCAACCTGCCGGATCAGATCGAGGGTGGATGGCTGAGCATGGGCGGGAACTGCCTGTCGCCTTCGTGCGAGGATCAGGATGGAAACGGCCGGCCGGACGGCTGTGATCGGGGGGATTCCGAAGTACTTCACGTACCGTCGGCGTACGACACGGTGCAGGCGGCGGTCGACGCGGCGGGATATGGCGATGTGGTCGTGGTCGAGGCGGGGACCTACCGCCCGGGCGCAACCATCAATCCTCGGGGAAAGCCCATCACCATTCGAGGTGCGGTGGATCGCTTCGGCGAACCAGCGACCATTCTCGATGGTGGGGATCAGATCCGGGTGTTGACCTGTGAGACCGGTGAGACCGAATCGACGGTCTTCGAGAATCTGGTGATTCGGAACGGGCGCGATCTATATGGCGGCGGGATGTTCAATCACCAGAGCAGCCCGATGGTCGTCAACTGCATGTTCAGGAACAATTCGGCCGTGGCTGGCGGCGGGATGGCCAACGCGCAAAGCAATCCGACCTTGGCCGACTGCACGTTCACGGCCAATTCAGCCCGAAATGGCGGCGGCATGCGGAACTTCGAATCCAGCCCGGCCCTGTCCGATTGCACGTTCACGAACAACGTCGCCGACTACGGCGGCGGGATGAACAACCAGACCTTCAGCAGTCCGGCCCTCGCCGGCTGCACGTTCGCGGGCAACGTGGCCGAATACGGTGGCGGGATGGTGAATCTGGAATCGGGAAGTCCCTTCCTCGTCGATTGCGAGTTCTCGGCGAATTTCGCGAAGTTCGCCGGCGGCGGGATGTACAACAACACCCTGGATCACAGTCCCACGCTTTCAGGTTGCGCCTTCAGTGAGAACTCGTCGAGTTCCGGTGGAGGTGTGTTCAACGCCTTTTGCCGGCCTTCCTTCGTCGAGTGCGAGTTCAACGCCAATGCCGCATTCCGGGGCGGTGGCATGTTCAACATGGATCTCGCCGGTCCGTCACTCGAGGTCTGCGTCTTCAGGAACAATTCGGCCGCGGGCGATGGCGGCGGGATTTATGCGATGGGGAGTTACCCGACGATTGCCGACGGCGTCTTCGACGGCAATTCGGCCGCTGGCGATGGCGGCGGGATTTGCCTCGCTTCGTCGGGGGAGGTCTCCTTCGTCGACTGCGTGCTCGAGCGCAACTCGGCGGGCGGACGCGGCGGTGGCCTCCTGAGCAAGGGTGGCGCTCTTTCGCTCACGCTGGCCGAATGTGTCTTCAGCCAGAATCACGCCGAGCTCGGAGGAGGCGGTTTCTGTCTCGACGATTCCGCGGACACGACGCTCGTGATGGAGGGTTGCGTCTTCACGGAGTGCTGCCAGCTTCTACCGATCGACCTGGGCGACGTTTCCAATGAGAATGATCTCGGCTGGCCGTGTGTCGATTGCGTCGGGGATGTGACCTGTGATGGTGAGGTCGATGGCGAGGATCTCGGCCGCCTGATGACCGGCTGGGGTACGACGCTGGAGCGATTCGACCTGAATGGCGATGGAGTCGTCGATCCGGCGGACCTTGCACCGCTTCTCGTCTCATGGGGCCCGTGCCGGTGAACGACTGACGCGAACCGGGGAACGCGACCAAAGAACGCCGCATCCACCCCTGGGTGCGGCGTTCATCAGCACTCAAGATGGCGTCGTGGCCGAGGTCGGCGGCGGTGATGACGCCCCGGGCTCGGTGGTGGAGCCAGGCGGGAGGGGGGCGATGCGTCGGCAGATCGGATCGAGGCCCGTGAACAGAAGGAGCGCGTACAGGCCCGTTTCGGGAGTCGACATGGTGCCGCCGAGGATCAGGGCGATCGAGAAGATCGCCATGATCATGCACGACTCCGTCCGCCGGCGTCTGATCCGGGCCGGGTCGGCGGAAATGCCGATCAGCCGATCCTGTCGTCGCACGCTGATCCCCAGCACCATTTCGGTGGCCGTCGCGGCGGTGAGGATGGCGAGGTAGAGCAGCACGGCCGTTCTTCCGCCCGGCTGGGCGATGAGTTCGGTGGCGAAGGGCATGAACGCGACGAGCATCAGGAGGATCAGGTTGAGCCAGAGGATCCTGCCGTCGGCGACGACCTCTCGATCGAACAGGTGGATGTGTCGTATCCACTGCTGGGTGATGACGTAGAAGCTGATGAAGTAGGCCACCAGCGCGGCCGAGTTCTCGGAGACCATCGCCAGAAGATCCGAGCCGGTGGTCAATGGTTGTTGGGGAGGCGTCAGGCGGAGTGCCATGATGGTCAATGCGACCGCGAAGACCCCGTCGGTGAAGACCTTGAGCCGCTCGCTTCGGGAACCGTCACGGATCCGGTCCAGCAGCCGCGTCCGGGTGACGATCGATCCGGTCTCCTCCGTGTCGTCGGCACGGGCCGCCATCGTCGACGATGCAGGACGTGCGAACACGCCGGTCAGGATCACGCCGACGACGACGGTCAGAAACAGAAAACCGAATCCAACGAGCGGTCCCTTCGGAAAGTCGATCAGGAATGCCCCCGCCACGACCACGAGGAAGGCGGCCGGCATGATCAGAAGTTGCATTCGAANGTGCTTGATGATCGCCGGATCAAGGTCTGGGATGATCAGGTTCCGTCGTACCGAATACTCCCAGAGAATCGAAAGAAGTCCTCCGATGCAGGCCATCATCCCTGCGAAGAAGGCCAGGGAGACGGGCGCTCCGCCGTTGCGCCCGAGCGTCTGCATGCCGAACGGAACGAGGGCGACGACCGCGAGGAGCAGGCTGTTGATCAGAAGCAGCGTGTCGGTACGCCGCTTGACGAATCGAAAGAGCTTGTGGTGCCGCCACCACTGGAACCCGACCAGAAGAAAGGTGAAGGCATAGGCCAGATAGTTCGAGAGGTTCGCCTGCAGGTAGCCACCGACGTCCTCGGCCGCCGTCGGCGGGTCAGCGCCGAAGTCGAGTGCGAGAAAGGTGATCGCGATCCCGAAGAGCGCATCGCTGAGTCCGAGCATGCGTTCGGTCGGCGGAGATACGGGGTCCGCACTGGATATCATGCCGCGGTCGCGCATTCGTCGACTCCGATCCCTTGGTGGGAGCGATCTGAACTCCGCGGATCCTATCACTCGCCCGTGAAAGTCGTCTCGCACCTTGGACTTTGTATTGTGTTGGTGTATCGCAACCAACCACTCGGAGCTCAAGCCATGTCCACCCTTGAGGAAAACGTCCGAACACTACAGAAGCAGGTCCGTCGTCAGCGTCGATGGAACATTGGACTTGGTTTGATGGTTNTCGTCGGAGGTTTGATGGCAGCGAAGGGGGTCACGAAAGCGCCCGATGTCGTTCAAGCGAAGAAGTTCGAGGTGTTGAATGACGAGGGGAAGACCCTGGCTCGAATTGGTGGGAGTACATTTGGGGGATTCTTGAGTCTGTACAACATGGCGGGGAAGCCGATTGCCACTTTGAGCACATCGCCAAGGGGGGGGGCGATCTCCATCAACGACAATTCCGCGAAACCAAATGTCTTGATCCTGGCGGATAGAGACGGGGGCAACTTGGGAATTTTCGGTAATGGCCGGGGACTTGTGACTTCACTTGGCGTGGATCACACCTCGGGGATTGGTGTGATCAAGATACTGGATAGTGAAGGTCAAATGGCGGAACGCCTGCTCCCCGACCTCTCTGAATGACGCTNTCTGTTTCCTGTGTGATCCGCGACAAGAGNCACCAATCCGCAAAATGCCCTGAATACAAGTTGCAGTTTCTTTTTCGCAAGCAGCTGGTTTCAATGCCCCGTGTTCGATGAAGATTGAAACTGCTTGTGGCACCGCAATCACAGCATCAAGTCCTACCCTTTCCGTGCCGCAGTGACCTGGCGCTGCACGGCCGAATCTCTGCTGATCGAAAGATCAGGTCTTCGAGCGCACCCTGGTCGATTTTTCAGTGAGATCGCGGTGTGAGCTGGCTGGGGTAGCTCGAACGTTCGCGGCGCGATTCGACCCGCGACGGAGGCGAACCTGATCGTCGCCGCGGCGAGCGGACCAATGCGTTCGATCAGACGACGCGAGGGCCGTGCCCGGGCGTCGCTTCATTCCCGAAGGGCGTGCTGATCGCTTCGCGGTCCGAGCGGCCGTCGTGGGACGAGCCAGCCTGAACGGCAAGCAACCTCGTTCACCTGCGGAACTGGTCGTGAGTGGTTCCTGTTCCATGCATAGAGGGGAAATCAGAAACCTGAAACAGACGCCCACCGGCCCCGTGGATCCAGTCACTGTTGCTCGGGTCAGTCGTCGGTTTCGTCACGGCGGGGTGGCCTGGTCGTCGTCCAGGGAGACGCCGTCAAGGCCCAGGACCATCCTCACGAATTGTCGCCGGATCCTTCCGTCCGTTCGTCGACTGGCCCACCAGGCCACATGCTCGTCTTGATCGTTCAAATTCAGCTCGATGCCCCACATGGGATTCACTTCGTTCGGCAGGAAGCTGTACCGCAGGTCACCGATCCGTGGCGAGTCTTCCTCGACCGTCAGGTACCCGTCGGAAAACCAGCGAAACCGTTCGACGTCCCTGGCCTGGACCGAATCCGGCTGCAACCCGGGAAAGTCCCTTGCCAGATCAAGTTTGGCGACTCGGGCGCCGGGATACCAGAGCCGCTGGGTGCCAACCCGAACCGCATCGACGTAATAGTGCCCGTCGTATTCGTAGATTGCCTTCCACAACACCAGGTTGGCGATGGACGGCTTGGCCGTCAGACGCGTTGGTTCGTGACCCCGGTTCCTGGCCACCTGTTCCGCCGCCTCCATGGCCCGATGGTGCTGCCACCAACCGGCCGTGAGAAAACACAGCATCCAGCCGCAGGCACACCAGTTGAGCCACCTGCGTTTGCAGCGGCTGGCGGCAATCACGAGCACCAGTATCGGCACGGTGAAGAGGGGATCCACGATGGGCATGCTGTCCCAGGCGATCCGCGCATCGGAAAAGGGCCAGAACAGCTGGGTGCCGTAGGAGGTGCAGGCGTCCAGCAACCCGTGGGTGGCATAGCCCATGAGGCAGGCCAGATAGCCTTGGAATGCCGTCAGGCCCTGGAGCAGCGCCAAGCGGCTGGCAATGGCGCGGAGCACCAGGAACACCAGGAAGGCACCCGCGGGAATGAACACCAGCGAATGAGTGAACTGCCGGTGGTATTCCAGGAACACCAGGGGGTCGGTGGGTGATTGGAAGAGGACATCGAGGTCGGGGGCAAGCCCCCCAAACGCGCCGTACCACGCCATGGTTGCCAGCTGCGTACGACGCGCTGCGGTTTGGGCAAAGGCTGCGCCCACGACGCCTTGACTGATCGGATCCATAGACTTTCAACGGTAGTGCCCTGATCGGTGGTGATCAAGGGCCGCTGAAGGCGGGGTCGGGAACGCCGATGCCGGCACCGGAGGCGGTGAAGGCGATCGCGTGGATGAGGCAGGTCTCGCCACAGCTGGCATCGAAGGTCACCTCGACACCTGCCTGCTTTCATTCGTCTTCTGATCCGCCCCTGGCAACCTCGTGGCGGTCCGGTCAGCGCGCCTTCGGGGGTCACCTGAGATGTCGGGAGAGTTCGGCGGTGGCTCGGAGTCGTGTGATCCCGCCCGGCGTGCAGGCGAACGCCAGCAGGTAGATCGCGAATGTCGTCGTCGCGATGCCTGCGCAGGCTGTGAGGTGCGAGGTGTCGGTCGGGAGTGCGCCGGCACACCACCGTCCGGCCAGGACGGCCGGCACCGCGGCAAGGGCGATCCGCCAGACCGGGCCCGCGACATCGGTGCCGCGGAGGAAGGTGCCATGAAGGCAGTAGGCGATGGCGGGAATCCGCATGGCCACGGCCTGGACGCTGAACGCCACCGCGACCCCGAGCGTGCCCCACAACAGTCCGATCAGCACCGCGATGATCGTCACGATCGATGACAGGATCCGCCAGCGGAACTGACGGTCGGTGCGACCAAGGGGGATGTAGACCCAGCTCGTGGCGACCCCCGTGCACGTCACGAGCCCCGCGGGCGTGAGGGCGAGGAAGAGGGGAATCGACTCCGTCCACTGCGGCCCGAGGAACAGGGGTATCAGATGGTCGGCGCTCGCCATCGCCACGAGGATGAAGGGGCAGAGCATGAAGATCACGGCTTCCAGGCCGCGGCGGTAGAACGCACGGAACCGCTCCGGATCGGATTGGAGCCGGCTCAGGGTGGGGATAGCGACCGAGGTGAGGGGCGTGTTCAGCTGCGTGGCGGGTTGGACGATCAGGCGGTTGGCGTTGGTGTAGTAGCCGGCGGCGGCATCACCGAGTCCGTATCCGATCACGATGCGGCTGATGCTCCGCGAGGCGGTCGTGAGGAGCGAGGTTCCGCCGAGGTAAGCGCCGATTCGCACCATCGGCCGGATGCCGTCGGCGATCGCGGGGCGCGACGGTCTCCAACCCGAACAGGCCCACATGCCGATGGCTCGGGTCACGGTCGTGGTGACGATCATCGCGACGAGTGCCCAGTACGACCAGCCTGCCCACGCGGTCGCAATGCCGGTCGCGACGCCGAACAGGTTCGCAACCACGCCGACCGTGGCGTGGGTGCGGAAGCGGAGTTCCCGCCGGAGCACCGCGGCGTGGGGGGCCCCGAAGCCCGTGGCGACGAGTGCGCAGGCCAGGGCGGTCATGATTCCGAACAACTCCGGTCGGGCGAACCAGGCGGAGATCGGCCACGCCGCGAGGGTTCCCATCAGGGCCGCGAGGACGCCTCCGCCGACATTCAGCCAGAACAGCGAGCTGAGCTGGGCGTCGGCGAGATCGTCCCGTTGCACGATCGCCTGGGGAAGTCCCTGCTTCGGGAGCATGGCCACGAAGGCGACGAAGGCGGTGGCGATCGAGACCACGCCGAAGTCGGCAGGAGTCAGGAGGCGGCCGAGCACCGCCATCGATCCGATCCCGAGTCCGACCGTGATCGCCTGCGCGACCATGACGACGGCGCCGCTGCGAACGGAACGTCGTGGCAGATCGCTGGGCGGCGACCCCGCAGGTCCGGGCCCGGAGACGCGGGGTGTCAAGGCGGAATCGCGATGTTGCTCGAGCCACTCGCTGCTGGTGCGGAAACGCCCGATGTCGCCATTGAGGTAGTCGAGCAGTTCCGGCCATTCGGCCTCCGGGACCCGGCCGTGCACGACCGTGACCGGGATTCCCTTCCCCGCGATCCAGGGCTTGGTGGTCCGGAGGTTCGCTTCGGGCGGAAGCGTCGCGATGCAAAGGCCCTTCGGAAGCTGGGCCCAGGCCGCGGATCGGAACGTGGCCTGGTCCCACTCCTGACCGACCTCGTCGTACATCTCGAGCCAGCGGCCGATGATTTCCGCCTGGCGTTCACCGCGGCGCAGGAGGAGGACGCCGGTGTTCAGTTCGGGGAACTCGTCGGGAACCGCCTGGTCGCGCCAACCAGCCGGAATCCGGACCGGGGCCTGCGCGGCGGCGAGGTCGTGGTGGTCCAGCAGGGCGAACAGGCCGTCGAGACGTGCCGTGGGTCGTGCGTCGCTGTCGAGGAACAGGGTGCGGTCGAATGGAATATCGAGAAGGCCGGGGATCTTGTCCCGGTACGAATGTCGCGGGTCGGGATGAGGCAGGCATCGATCAAAGCAGCCCATCGCTTCGGCGGCTTCGACGTCATCGGTCATGATCGCGATCGGACGATCGCCGGCATGGGCTCGGCCCGCGCGAGCACTGGCCGCCGCCTCGGCTCGGTGGGTCGCACCGGTCGCGATGTAGAGGATGCCTTCGCTGCTCATCGCGCGTCCTCCAGCCTGGTCCACGGCCAGGATCGCCGGCGACGCTCGCCTCGGAGTCGGCGGGCGGTCTTTCGCAAGGTTCGCCATTCGGGATCGGTTCGCCAGGTTCGTCGGCGATCGATCACCACGTTCTCCTGCTCCGTGGGATCCCGTTCGAGGTCGGTCGCCCAGAGGGCCTTGCCGCGTCGATCCACGACGAGCTTCCGGGTGCCGTCGACGACCATGAGTTCGTCCGCGAACTCGCAGCAGACCTCGGCGGGTCGGGACGATTCCTCGATGAGGTCGGCCGTGGAGCCGCCGGCCGACAGGTTCTCGAAGCACGACGACAGCAGGGGTGTGATGCCGACCGGGTGATCGGTCCGGCGGGGGGTGTCGAAGTGCTCGTCCGGCGCCGGCCGCTGGATCCAGGGGACCCGGACGGCACCCTCGAGGAAGGTCCCCTTGTAGAGCATGCCGCCGTCGCCGAGGAGTTCACCGTGATCGGCGGTCAGGGCCACCGTGGTGCGTCGGGCGTCGGGACGGCGATCGAGCGTCTCCATCAGGAGGCCGAGTTGATCGTCGAGGAGTTGCAGTTGATCGGCGTAGTCGCGTCGGCAGGCGTCGATCGCCTCCGGGGTGAGTGGCTCCCAGCGTGCCCGTGCCTCGCGTGCGGTCGCGTGCCTCGGCAGTGAGGCGATCCAGGGTGGTGTGGCAGAGGCGGGGGGGAGGTCCGCATCCGCATGACGACCGGCCCAGGGAGGGGGGGTGTCGAAGGGCTCGTGGGGACCGACGAAACTGACCCAGAGCAACCAGGGGCGATCGGTGGGCAGGGTGGCGATCCGTTCCGCCGCCCGTTGGG
>NYSY01000050.1 GCA_002683215.1 Planctomycetaceae bacterium | reverse complement strand
GCGGTCGAGGAACTCGCCCGGGTCGCGCGACACGAGGTCCGGCTCTTTCCCGCGGTGACCATGACCTCGGGAGCGGGTGGCCCGCACCCGTGGGCGGCCGAGGTGCGGGATCGGTTCGAAAAACTCGGTTTCCGGGTCCGGACCCAAGACGTCGAGTACGACGAAGGCGTGTCCCGAAACGACGCTCTGATGGTCGCCACCCGCTCTTGAACGGATTCGGGCCGTCCGGCCTCCTCCGCAGGATCGAGGCCTCCGCGCGGTCCGCGGATACACTCCCCCTCCCATGTCACTTCCCCGCATCGCCATCGTCGGCCGACCGAATGTCGGCAAGTCGAGTCTGTTCAACCGCCTCGCCGGCGCCCGGGTCTCCATCGTCGACCCGACGCCGGGCGTGACCCGAGATCGCGTGAGTCGTTTCGTCGAGATCCGGCCTCCGGCCGAACTCGAGGACGGCGTCTCCCGCTACGCGGAGATCGTCGACACCGGCGGGTACGGCGTCTATGCCGCGGAAGGGGCGAGATTCGACGACGTCGGTGCGGACCTGTCGACCCTCACCAGACACATCGAATCGCAGATCGAACGCGCGGCCGAGGAGAGCGATCTCATCCTCTTCGTCGTCGATGCGCAAGCGGGTCCCACCCGGCTCGACGAAACGATCGCCGGAATGCTCCGGACTTCGGGTCGGGCGGGGAAGGTCGTGGTGGTGGCGAACAAGGTCGACAGCGACACCTGGGAACCCCATGCCATGGAGTTCGCGGCGCTCGGCCTCGGGATCCCCGAGATCACCAGCGCCAAGTCGGGATTCAAGAAGCGGATCTTCTTCGAGTTCATCTGGAATCGAATCGACCCCGCTTCCGCTCTCCACGTCGATCCCGAGATCAAGCTCGCGATCGTCGGGCGACGAAACGCCGGCAAGAGCACGCTGGTCAACGCCATGGCCGGTGACGAGCGGGTGATCACCAGCGAGATCGCCGGAACCACCCGCGATGCGGTCGACGTCCAGGTGGAGATCGGCCCCCGCAGCCTGACCGTGATCGACACCGCGGGCATCCGCAAGAAGAAGAGCTGGTCCGACCAGATCGAGGCGTACTCGCACCAGCGGACGATCGATTCGATCGAGCGGTCGAACGTCGTCTTCATGATGATCGACGCGACCGAGCCGATCAGTCAGATCGAGAAGAAGCTCGCGAAGGAGATCGTCGACCGCTTCAAGCCGGTGGCGATCATTCTGAACAAGTGGGACCTCACCAAGGAGGACCTCGTCCTCGAGGACTACCTCGAGTACCTCGAGCAGGAACTTCCGGGACTGGCCTACGCCCCCATCATCCGGATGACCGCGACCGAGGCCGAAGGCGTCCGCCCGGCCCTGCGGATGGCCCTCAACCTGTTCGAGCAGGCAAGCCACCGGGAATCGACCGGCCGACTCAACTCGGTCTTCAAGGAGATTCTCGATCGCCGCGGGCCGAGTTCCCGACTCGGTACCCGGGCCAAGATCCTCTACGTCAGCCAGGTCGCGGTCCATCCCCCCACGATCGTGCTGGTGGTGAACAAGCCCGATCTCTTCAAGGGCGGCTACGAGCGGTACATCCTGAACCGGCTCCACGAGGAACTGCCGTACAGCGAAGTGCCGATCCGACTCATCTTCAGCGAACGGCGGCGGATGGGCCTCTCGGAACTCAAGGGTGGCGTGCATCGAGCGGGCGGTGGCGCGGACGGCGAGGCCGACGGCCTGGAGATCGCTGACCTCCCCGCCGAGGGCGATGACGTCATCTGATCGCGGATCCCTGCCGCAGGACTTCGGAAGATGGATGGGGCGTCGGCCGTGGCCATCCGATAGACTCGNGTTTCGATCGCGTTACCACCCGATCCGCCCGTCGAGCGGCGTTTCGGGACCGAAAACCCAGCTCGACGACATTCTCGACCCCAGAATAGAAGTGCGACGACTCGTTCCGGAGCCGTCGGGGTGGTGGATGTACCAACTTTCGAGACGCGTTCACCATGTCCATCTTTCCCCTGCCCGTCTTTGAAGAGGACGCCGATCCCTCCCGCCGGGAGTCGATGTCCGACGCAGAGCAGTACGCCCGGCTCGAGTCACCTTCCACCATCGTGGTCCGGGTGGGGTCGATGCGACGCGTCGCGGAATATCCATACTCCGGAGATGCCAAGCCCGGCTGCGGCTCGAAGATGGTGGCGACGACCCATCGGGGGACCGAGCTGGTCGAGATGCTGACCACGACCTGCCCGAACGCCGGCTGCGGCAAGGCGGTCTCGAGGTCGGAGATGCTCGACTACATCAAGGCCTCGGGCGGCAAGGACTACCCGTTTCGAACCGACGGGCGCATCCTGCGGGTGGCGACGATCGAGGACCTGAACGATTGGTCCGCGATCAAGGCGACCGCGATGGAGAAGGTCAAGGTCGTCAAGCGGATGGTCGAAGCGCACGGCCTCGACATGCGGGTCGTGGACGTCGAGCCCATCCTCGGTGAGGAACAGGTCTCGATCTACTACATGAGCGACGACCGAGTCGACTTCCGACTCCTGCTCAAGGACCTCGCGACGGAATTCGGCACGCGCATCGAGATGCGCCAGGTCGGTGGTCGGGACGAGGCGAGGCTGGTCGCCGATTACGAGAAGTGCGGCCAGCACTGCTGCTGCAAGAACTTCCTCAAGGTCCTCAAGCCGGTGTCGATGCGATCCGCCAAGGTCCAGAAGGCGACGCTCGACCCGCTCAAGATCTCCGGCCGATGCGGTCGCCTGATGTGCTGCCTCCGGTACGAGGACGAGACCTACGACGATCTCAAGAAGCGACTGCCGCACCGCAAGACCCGGGTCGGCACCCCCGAAGGTCCGGGCATCGTGCTCGACAGCAAGATCCTCGTGCAGCTGGTCCTGGTCCGGCTGGAGGAGGACTCCCGCGAGATCGCGGTGCCCGTCGAGGATCTGTGCGACCCCGACGACTGCCCGACCAAGCCCGCCGTACCCGATCCGTTCCGCGGACTCGGAGGCGCCGACGTCGCGGAGAAGACCGACGACCGCAAGCGAAATCGCCAGCAGCGCAAGTCGAAGTCCGAACGGCAGGCGGAACACAAGACCATCTCGGAGAACGAGGAAGGGGCCGCGACCTCGCCTCGGCCGGAGATCGGCGACCCGACCTCGAGCGGGGGTGGAGACGCCGGACCGAAGAAGAAGCGACGCCGCCGTCGACGTCGAAAGTCGGGCGAAGACGGCGAGGCCGGAACCGCGGGCGCCGCATCCGGAACTCCGGGCGGCGAAGGCCCGCGGCCCGAGAAGAGTGCCGAAGCCGGCGGGGGCGGGGAAGGCGCACCGAAGAAGAAGCGTCGTCGGCGACGCCGGCGCCGAAGCGGTGGTCAGGGTGACGGCGGCGGCGAATCCGGTGGTGGCGGTGACTGAGCCGGTTCGGTGCGGTATCGAGACCCCGGCGCCGGCTGGACAGGATCGCCTCCTTCCGACGATGATCGACGGATATGAGCCGCGCCGCTGAAGATCGCACGCTGCCCACCGGCGACCCTGGAATCCTCGTTGGCCGCTGCTGGTGTCCCGAACGGCGACGCGGCGTCCCGGTCCGGGTGGTGGACGGAACGCTCGTCGAACTGCGGGTCAGGACCATCGCACACGTCCTTCGCGATCCGGATCCGGCGGCCCGCGCCGTCGCGGCGATCGGCGAACCGACGATGCGCACCGGACTCGGGAGCGCCCTCGAGTCGATCGGCGATCGGTCGAAACCGCACCTCCTGAGCCCGGTGGATCTTCAGCCGATCAAGGCCGCCGGCGTCACCTTCGTCGAGAGCATGCTGGAACGGGTGATCGAGGAGGCCACCCACGGCGATGCCTCACTCGCCGCCGGGGCCCGCACTCGGATTCTCGAGACGATCGGCGGCGACGTGGCAGAACTCCGCCCCGGTTCGGACGAAGCCCTTCGCTTCCGGGACGCGATGATCGCCGCCGGTCGGTGGAGCCCCTATCTCGAAGTCGGCCTTGGCCCCGACGCCGAGATCTTCACCAAGGCCAGTCCGATGTCGGCGGTGGGCACCGGCATGCCGGTCGGGATCCGTTCGGACAGCGACTGGAACAACCCGGAACCCGAGGTCGTCCTCGCCTGCGCCTCCGATGGACGGGTGGTCGGCGCGACGCTCGGCAACGACGTGAACCTGCGTGACTGGGAAGGCCGCAGCGCCCTTCTGCTGGGACGCGCAAAGGACAATCGCGGCAGCGCCGCCATCGGTCCGTTCATCAGACTCTTCGACCGACACCTCGGCGGTGACTTCGATCTCGATGTGGTCCGCCACGAGACCGTGACGCTGGACGTGGAGGGCGTCGGCGACGGCTTCACCCTTCGCGAGGACTGCTCCATGGAGAGGATCAGCCGTGATCCGGAGGATCTCGCAAGCCAGCTCTTCGACGGTCACGACTGGCCCGACGGCGTCGTGCTCTACCTCGGCACCATGTTCGCCCCGACGCAGGATCGACCGCGGGCCGACGGGGCCGTCGTACCCGGCGACGGCTTCACCCATCACGTCGGCGATCGGGTCAGGATCTCGAGTCCGCACCTCGGAACCCTCGAGAACGTCGTGCACCCCGTCGAGGACTGTCCCCGCTGGATCGATGGACTCGCGGACCTCCTCGGCGACGGTTCCGGCGCTTGAAGGGCGCATGACACGGGCCGGCGCCCGGCGCCGGCCCGTGTCGTGATTCGCCCCACCATGCGATCCGCTCAGGCGTGGATCGCGCGACCTTCGGTGGCGAGGACCGCTTCGTGCATGGACTCCGCCATCGTCGGGTGGGCGTGGATCGTCGAGATGATGTCCTCGGCGGTGGCTTCGAGTCGCTTGGCGAGTCCCATCTCCGCGATGAGCTCGCTGGCATCCGCGCCGATGATGTGGCAACCGATGATCTCACCGTAGGGTTCGCTGGTGATCACCTTCACGAGCCCTTCGGTGTGGCCGGTGGCGATCGCCTTGCCGTGCGCCTTCAACTGATACGCGCCGGTCTTGTACTTGATGCCCTGCTCCTTGCAGGCCCGTTCGGTCAGGCCGACCGAAGCGATCTGCGGATTGGTGTAGGTGCAGCCGGGGATGCCGTCGTAGTCGATGGCGACGGGCTTGTGACCGGCCATCTTCTCGACCGCGATCACGCCCTCCTCGCTGGAGACGTGGGCGAGCCAGGGGGCGCCGATGATGTCGCCGATCGCGTGGATTCCGGGCACGCTGGTCTGGTACGTCGGATCGTCCGACGTCTTCGCGTCGGTCACGATGTGATCCCGTTCGACCTTGACGCCCAGCTTGTCGTCGAAGAGCCCGTCGTACCGGCCCTTGACGCCGATCGCGACCAGCACGACCTCGGCGTCGAGGACTTCGGTCTTCGACGGATCCTTCGCATCCGCGATGGTGACCTTCGCCCCGCCCTTGCCGGACTTGATGTCCTGCACGGTCGCCCCGGTCTTGAACTTGATGCCCTGCTTCTCGAAGGCCTTCTTCGCGACCTTCGAAACGTCGTCGTCCTCGACCGGAAGAATCCGGTCCATCATCTCGACGACCGTCACGTCGCATCCGAACGCGTTCATGAAGTAGGCGAACTCCATGCCGATCGCGCCGGAACCGACCGCGATCATGGACTTCGGGCAGTGGTCGATGGTGAGCAGTTCGTAACTGGTGAAGACCGTCTTGCCATCGCTCTCGGCGAAGGGAAGCTGTCGCGGGGAGGCGCCGGTCGCGATCAGCACGCGATCCGCGGTGATCTTCCCTTCGGACTTGCCGCCGCCACCGTGGTAGTAGTCGTCGTCGGCGGCGAGCACTTCGACCTCGCACGGCGTGCCGCCCGTCGCACCCTTCAGGATGCGGGCGTGGCCTTCGTAGTGGTCNACCTTGTTCTTCTTGAGCAGGTAGCCGACGCCGTTGTTGAGCGTGCCGGTGATCTTCCGGCTGCGGCCGATGATCTTGTCCCAGTCGACCTTCACGTCCTTCGGATCGATCTCGAGGCCCCACTCGGAACCGTGGGTGATCGCCTCCTGATAGAGCTCCGCGTTGTGGAGCAGCGCCTTGGTGGGAATGCAGCCCCAGTTGAGGCAGACGCCCCCGAGCTTGCCGCGTTCGATGCACGCGGTCTTCAGCCCGAGCTGGCCGGCGCGGATCGCGGCGACGTATCCGCCGGGTCCGGAACCGATGACGATGAGGTCGTAATGCTTGGAGTCGGCCATGGTGTCCCTTGATGTCCGGCCGTCCGGCNCCGGGATCGATGCGCGATCCGGTCCGAAGCGGCGTCCTGCGTCGAATGAGGTCGAGCATTGTAGCCGAGCGGGGCGTTCCATCCCTTCCCGCCGAGGTGATCGCCTGGCGGCCGGGACGTCCGAAAACGCTCCACCCCGGCTTCCCCGACCCGCGCGAGGGGATCACCGGAATTCCGGCCTCATCAGTTCTCCCGGATCGGGGCCCCATCGCGAAGTCGGGTTCCCGGAAGGCCGATGCCGAGGAAGGAGACCCGATCGACATGCGTGATGCCGAAACGTCAGCGAACGACGGCTCGACCGGCCCGACCGGACCGGCCATCGCCGCGCCGGAATCGAACCGGGATCTTCGATCGGCTCGGGGGACCAACGGCATCTGGCTGCTGCTGACCCTCGCCAGCGGGGTCGGATCGGCGACCGGGCTGGTGGTCGAATCGGCCCTGGTGGCGGGCATCGGCCTCGCGTTGATGTTCGGGTGCATACTCGGGCTCTCGACGCACCTTCGAAGGCGTCGATGCGACATCGCCCGAGGTTCCGCCTGCCGGAACGCCGGCGCCGGTTGCTGGCAATGGCGACTGGGAGACGGGGTCGCCTGGCACGACGAACGATTTCAGCGGCTGCTCGGCGGGCCATCTCGACCGAACCGGATGTCCTTCAGCGAACTTCTGGGCCGGATCCACGCCGAAGACCTCGGCCAATTCCATTTCGCCATCGACGCCGCGATCGAGCGGGGCGATCCGATCGACTGCGGGGTCCGCATGCGGACCGCCGACGGCGACTGGCGATCCATCCGGTTCATCGGCGGCCGCGATCGCGACACGAATGGTGGATCCGGACNCCTCGGCGGCATCGCGCTGCCGGCGACCGACGACGTGATCGCCGGGGCCCTCGCCACCCGGACCGGCGAAGAGCTNCTCTCCGCGCTGAGCGAACAGGCCAAGCTTGCTCGGGATCTCGAGCGGATCCGGGTCGACCTCGAAGAACGAAATGGCGAGTTGGAGGAGGCGCGGGCCGCCGCGGTCCACGCGACCCGCGCGAAGACCGAATTTCTCGCCAACATGAGCCACGAGATCCGAACCCCGCTGACCGCGATCATCGGCTACGCCGACCTGCTCGCCGAAGAGGACGCCGATCCCGCGGCTCGTCGATCGATCCTTCAGAGGGTCCGCGGGAACGGGGAGCATCTGCTCGCCCTGGTGAGCGAGATCCTCGACCTCTCGAAGATCGAGTGGGGTCGCACCGAGACGGACCGCGTCCCGATGGACGTTCGAGGCGGTGTGCATGACGCGGTGGAATCCCTTCGCGGTCAGGCCGACCGCAAGAACCTCGACCTCGACCTCGTGATCGACGACGACATCCATGACGCGGTCTCGCTGGACCCGCTCCGCTTCCGGCAGATCGTGGTCAACCTGCTCGGCAATGCGATCAAGTTCACCGCCGAAGGCCGGATCACGGTGGAACTTCGATCGACGGATCAAGAGGATCGGCTCCGGCTCGTCGTCCGCGACACGGGCATCGGAATGAGCGACCTCGAAGCGACTCGGATCTTCGAACCGTTCCAGCAGGCCGACGGATCCACGACCCGACGATTCGGTGGCACGGGACTGGGTCTGACGATCTCCCGGCGGCTCTGTGAGATGCTGGGCGGCGGTCTGGAGGTCCGCAGCGCGACCGGCGTGGGCTCGACGTTCACGGCGAACGTTTCGGCACCACCGACCGCCCACCGCCCCGANGTCCGAACGCTGACCGAGATGCCCACCGGCCTCCGGGTGCTCCTGGCCGAGGATGGCCTCGACAATCGACGACTGATCACCCACCTCCTGAGTCGACTNGGCGCCCGGGTGCACGCGGTCNAGGACGGGGCGGCGGCCGTGGAAGCGGTCATGGACGGGACCCGGGAGCCCTTCGACGTGGTCGTCATGGACATGCAGATGCCGGTCCTCGACGGTTACGAGGCGTCCCGGCGGATCCGAAACGCGGGTCTGGAGATCCCGATCCTCGCCCTGACCGCGAATGCGATGCCCGGAGACCGCAATACCTGCCTCCAGGCGGGCTGCGACGACTACCTCCCAAAGCCGGTCCGGCGNGATGATCTCGCTTGCAGCATCGCCGGGCTGGTGAACCGGGTCGCCGGGTGGAGAAATACCGGTTGAGCCCCCCGATCGTTGACGATCCGACGTCGTAGGCCGTAGCATTCCCGATTCCCGGCAACCATTCGTGCGCCGGATCCACGTTGGGAGCGAGAACGGCCGGAGCATCGCGTGCGGACCGCCCTGATCAGTGACATCCACGGCAACCTCGACGCCCTCCAGGTGGTGCTGGCGGACATCGATCGTCGTGGCGTCGACGAGATCGTCTGCCTCGGGGACATCGTCGGCTATGGACCCAACCCGATCGAGTGCGTCGATCTCGTCGCGGAGCGATGCGCGTGGAGCCTCATGGGCAACCACGACTTCGCGGTGCTCTACGAGCCCACGAACTTCAACGTGGTCGCGAAGGACGCGGCCCACTGGACCCGGGACGTCCTCGAGGAAGCGGTCGAGAAGGACCCCGAGTCCGGCAACCGCAGGCTCGACTTCCTCAACCGGATCAAGACGCGGCAGCTCCACGAAAAGCTCTACACCTGCGTCCACGGNTCNGTGCGGAAACCGATCAACGAATACCTCTTCGACGAGGACATCCGGGACGACCCCGCGAAGGTCCGCCGGATCTTCGAGATGATCGACCAGCGGTGTCTGGTCGGCCACACCCACGTCCCCGGTGTCTTCATCCACACCGAAGAGGACGGACCGGACTTCATGCGGCCGAGCTCGCTCGGCCACGAAGATCCCGACGACCCCGCCCTCATCGGCGTCCACGTCTTCGACCCCGATGAGAAGGCGATCGTCAATCCCGGCAGCGTCGGCCAGCCCCGCGATCAGGATGATCGTGCGAGCTATGCGATTCTGGAGACCGGGGATGACGCTACGCACCGCGTCAACTTCTACCGGCTCGAATACGACATCACCGCGGTCGCCGAGAAGATCTACGCCATCGATCGGCTCGACGACTGGCTGGGCGACCGACTCTTTCAAGGCCGCTGAGCAAACTCCGGCCGAACTTCGGGCCCAATTTCCCGATGCGGCCTTCAACGCCCCCAGATCCTCCCGATGACCCCCGAAAAACGCCGTCGCATCGTCACCAGCGTCGTCCTGCTCATCGCGGGCATCATTCTGGTGGTCG
>NYSY01000049.1 GCA_002683215.1 Planctomycetaceae bacterium | reverse complement strand
GAAGGTCAGGTGGGAATCGGCGATCTCAAGCGATCGCTCCTCGCCTCGGGTACGGAGATTCGGACATGCTGATTCCATCGATCGACATTTCAAAGGGACGCGCCGTCCAGTGGCGGCAGGGACGGGAGTTCCTGCTCGACGGTGGAGATCCCTTCGTGCACCTGGAACGGTTCGCCCGAATCGGCGAGGTCGCGATCGTCGACCTCGACGCCGCGGTCGGAGATGGTGACAACACCGGAATCATCGAACGATTGTGTCGTCTCGGTCGGTGTCGGGTCGGTGGTGGCATCCGGGACCGGGAGACCGCGGTGCGTTGGCTCGACGCGGGTGCGAGCAAGGTGGTGATCGGAACCGCCGCCACGCCCGAAATGCTGTCGACACTTCCGCGTGATCGCGTGGTCGCGGCGGTGGACGCGTGGGACGGGGAGGTGGTCGATCGAGGCTGGCGTCGGCGGACGGGTGACACCGTCGAGGCGCGGATCGAACGGCTGCGACCGTTCGTGTCGGGCTTCCTGGCAACGTTCGTCGAAAACGAAGGCACCGGTACCGGGCTCGACCTCGAACGTTCGAAGCGACTGCGGCGACTGGTCGGTGATCGCAGGTTGGTGGTCGCGGGGGGCACGAGATCCGTGGAGGAGATCGCGTCGCTCGACGGGATCGGCCTCGACGTCCAGGTCGGACGCGCCCTCTATGAAGGTGCGCTCGATCCCGCCGAGATCATCGGTGGGTTGCTCCAGAGCGACCGCCCGGACGGCCTCTGGCCGACCGTGGTGTGCGATGAATCGGGCGCGGCGATGGGACTCGCGTGGTCGAATCTCGCGAGTCTTCGTCGGGCGCTGGAGACGGGGCGTGGCGTGTACTGGTCACGACGCCGGGGGATCTGGGAGAAGGGATCCACGTCGGGCTCGGAGCAGGAGCTGCTTCGCATCGACCTCGACTGCGATCGGGATGCGATTCGCTTCACGGTGCGTCAACGTGGAGTGGGATTCTGCCACGAGGGCACCTTCGGTTGCTGGGGCGATCGGCAGGGCGTCCCTGCGATTGCCGACCGGATCACCGAGCGGATTCGGACGTCGGATCCCGACTCCTACACCGCGCGGCTCGCATCCGATGCGGACCTCCTTCGCTCGAAGCTCGTGGAGGAGGCGGGCGAACTCGCGGACGCGGTCACCACCGAGGAGACGGTTCACGAGGCGGCCGACCTTCTCTACTTCGCGATGACCACCCTCGCGAGCCGTGGCGTCGGACTGGATGCCGTCGTCGTGGAACTGAAGCGACGGACCGGTCGCGTGACCCGTCGTGGTGGCGATGCCAAGACCCCCGATTTGGAGACCACGTCATGAACGAGGCGCTTCTTCCAGACCGGTCCCCCGACGCCGCGATCGAGCGGACGCCGGCGGTGGTTCCCGAGGCCCTGGCCTTCGCGGAGTCGATGCTCGACGCGATCCGAAACGATGGTGAATCGGTGATCGTCTCGCAGATCGATCGGTTCGAGGAACGTGGACCGGACGGCCTGGTGACGGTGGATCGCGACCTGATGCGGTCGGCGGTCGATCGACTTCCGATCGCGTCGCGACGCATCATCGAGTCGGCGGCGGCACGGATCCGGTCGTTCGCCGAGACGCAGTTCGCCGCGCTGTCTCCGGTGCGGGTCGAATCCGGACCGGTGTCCGACGATGGATTCGAAGCGGGTCACGATCTCGTCCCCATCGAGTCGGTGGGCTGTTACGCCCCGGGCGGTCGGTATCCCCTGCCGTCGAGCGTCCTCATGACGGCGATCCCCGCCCGGGTGGCGGGCGTTTCCACGGTTCGAGTGGCGAGTCCGAATCCCACCGAGGAGATGCTCGCCGCCGCCTGGTTCGCGGGGGCTGATTCGATGTTGTGTGCGGGTGGCGTGCACGCGATCGGTGCGTTCGCGCAGGGCTGTTTCGGCCCGCGATGCGACATGATCGTCGGGCCGGGAAACCATTACGTGACGGCGGCGAAGGCGNTGGTCGCCGGGCCGGCGTACGGGCCGTTGAAGATCGACGGGATCGCGGGTCCGAGCGAACTGCTGGTGCTTGCCGACGGATCGGCGGATCCGGAGGTGATCGCCGCGGATCTCATCGCGCAGGCGGAGCATGATCCCGACGCGGGGGTGTGGGTCGCCACCACGGAGTCCTCGGCCGCCCCGAGGATTCGCGACGCGGTTCGGCGACGGGTCGACGCGCTGCCGGCGCCGAACCGTGCGACGGCGATCACCTCGTTGCGTCGCGGTGGCGTCTTCCGCGTGAACGACCGGGACGGGCTCGTCGCGATCGCGGATCGGATCGCCGCCGAGCACCTCGAGATCCTGACCGATGACCCCGATGAGATTGCGGGGCGGGTTCGCCACGCCGGCGGGGTGTTCATCGGCGGTGGGGCGGGCGAGGTCTTCGGTGACTACGGAGTCGGACCGAACCACGTCCTTCCCACCGGCGGAACCGCACGATTCACCGCGGGTCTCTCCGTGCTCGATTTCCTGCGGGTGCGTACGTGGCTTCGCGCGGCATCGGCGAGCCCGAAGGCGGCGATCGTCGAGGAGATCGCGACGTTCGCCCGGTTGGAGGGGCTCGAGGGTCACGCGCAGGCGGCGGAAGTCCGGTTGATGCCGGATCGAATCGTCCCGCCGGTGACCACGGTCGCCGACTAGGATTCCGACATGACCACCCCCACCCGACCGGATCTCGTGCTGCTCGACTTCGACGCCTGGGCGAACGAGCGGCTCTTCGACGCCTGCGAGGCACTCGACGACGCCGCACTCGACCGGACGTTCGAAATGGGGATCGGTTCGCTTCGGGCGACGTTTGCGCACGATCTCGGTGCGATGATCGGCTGGACCGGCGTGCTTCGCGGGGAAGAGGATCCTTTCGCCGCGATGCGGGACGATCCCCCGCGGACCATCGAGGCCTTTCGACTGCGGCAGCGCGAGGCGAACGCGGCGTTCCGCGCGGCGGCGCTCGAGGGCGACTTCGCAGACGTGATCAACCGGGAACGGGAAGGAACGACCCACACCTTCACCCGCGGCGGCATTCTCGCCCATGTGACGACGCATTCGATGCATCACCGGGCCCAGTGCATCAACATGCTCCGCCAGCTCGGCATCGAGGATCTTCCCGAGAGCAGCGTCTTCCAATGGATGAATGCGCACCCGCCGACGGAATGACCACGCTGGGCCGATGCCGATAATCCGGTCGTCGGCCGTCGATCCGGGATGGGAATGGTCCATAACCACGCTGTAACGATCCGGTAACTCGAAATCGAACCGCGATGCGGATTGATCGGCGATCGCGTCGAAGAAGTACCTGGCGACGGAAACACACCGACGCTTGAAGCTCATCCGGTCGAGACGATCTCGACACCGACAACTCCCAGAGACCGACTCACGACGCCGAGGAACCGGCGCCGCCCGGGATCGCCTCGGCCACTCGGGCCACGAACCAGAAGGAACCGACATGAACACCGACCTCTTCATCGAAAGCCTCTTCGCCTCGCTCGTCTCCGGAAACCGCAACGCCTCACGGCGGCTCGTCGAGACCGCGATCGATCACGACATCTCCGCCGACACCATCGCTCGAGAGGTCTTCTGGCCCACCATCAACAACATCACCACGCTCTACCGGCAGGACCAGATGACGCGGCTCGCCCAGCAGTACGCGACCCGGGCCCTCGGTGGACTCATCTCGCAGAACCAGGATCGCTACGAAGCGAAGCCGGCTCGAAACCGTTCGATCTGCATGTTCTGCGGTCCCAACGAACTCGACGACCTTTCGGCGCGACTCATCGCCGACCTGCTCGAAGCCGACGGTTACGAAGTCACCTACGGCGGTGGGAACATCGCCGACGACGACATCATGGCCGAGGTCCACGAGCGTCGCCCCGACGTCCTGCTCATGTTCAGCTCCGGTGGCGCCGACGCGCCGGGCATCCGTCAGCTCATCGATCAGATCCGCGGAATCAACGCGATTCCCGAGATGCAGATCGTGGTCGGTGGCGGAATCTTCAACCGAGCCCCCGGCCTCGCCGAAGAGATCGGCGCCGACCTCTGGGCGACCGGCCCCGACGACCTCATGGAGCAGCTCGAGGCCTACCCGGAAGTCCGGGCGAACCTCGACGAGCGCACCGTCGGTCGCGGCAAGACGACGAAGGCCGCCTGATCCCGGCGTCACCACGCCATCCAGAACGAAGCGAAGGGTTCACGCCCTCCGAAGCGCCGCCCGGTCCCCCGACCGGGCGGTGTTCTTTTGCGGTCGGGATCCGATCGAGGGTCCCGGCGGTCAGACGGTCGCGGGGCGACGAAGGCCGCCGATCGGATCGTCGTTCCGGCGGCCGCACCACCAGATCATTCCGAGTCCGATCGCGATCATCACGGCGCTGAGGCCGGCCGCGGGCCAGATGCTGGAGACGCCCCAGTTCGTCAGGTACTGGGCCCGGAACTGTTCGGAGACGATCCGCATCACGCCGTATCCGATCATGAACCAGCCACCGATGATCCCGGGCTTGCGCGGCTTCCACCACACGATCGCGAGCAACGCGAACAGCAGGAGGCCGTCGGTGCAGGCTTGAAACAACTGGCTCGGGTAGTACGCGGTCAGATAGGGGGCGATCGCATCCGAAACATCGGACCGGCCCGTGTACACCGCATCGCGAAGCGTCTGTCGTCCCCACTCCCCGTTCGGGTTGGACACCATGGTCGCGAGCCCGTCGACGTTCGCCCCGTTCTGGAAATCGGGGTCGAGCATCTCGTCGGGATACTTCACGGCCCACCATGGGGCATCGGCCTGTCGTTCGGCGGAAAGCGGTCGGCCCCAGAGTTCACCGTTCACGAAATTGGCGAGTCGACCCAGCCCCAGACCGATCGGGGCGCAGAACGCGACACAGTCGACCAGGTGCCAGGGCGTGATCCGGTTGCGCAGTCCGTAGAGGATGCAGGCCCCCATCACGCCCAGGATCCCGCCGTGACTCGCCATGCCGCCCTTGTGGATCTCGAGCACGCCCCAGAACGGGAACGAGCCGGAGAACGTCCACAGGAGATCGATGGAATAGAAGAAGACGTAGCCGAGGCGACCACCGACGAGCACGCCGACGACCATCCAGGTCATGAAGTCGCCCACCTGCTCCGGCTTCATCAGTCCCCGGCCCGTCTTCGCCATCCAGCGGAGGATGAACCAGCCGGCGATGAAGCCGGTCAGGTACGCGAGCCCGTACCACCGAACCCCGAACCCATCGCTGAAGCGAAGGGCGAAGGGCGAAAGGTCATGGACGTAGGCGGCGGCGAGCGTGGGCATGAGGGCGTGAGTGTACCGGAGCTCGTTGGATCGTTAGGCATCAGGCAGTCTGTTCGTTTCGACCATCGTCACTGCGGATGGTGATCGAGTCCACTCAAGATCGAACACATACCACAGGATCAGGCTCATCACGACCATCTCACCACCATCCTCGAGCACGGTGAGCCCGGGCACGAAAGGAAGCGCGATGTGGAGCATGTCGACGACGACTCCGAAGAAGGCGATGCAGAGCACGAGAAGGAAGATGTGTCTCGAGATTTGCTTCGATCCCGGGTCACTGAAAAGGTGCGCGGCGAGGACGAACGAGAGCAGGACGCCCCCGAAGGACATCGAGACTGCGAGCTCACCGAGGTCCTGGGGCCTCAATCCAAGGAACGGCTCGAGGCCGAGATGCTCGGCGAGGGACTCCCCGAGTTTCTCATGAATCTGGAGCGAGTCATCGAGCAGGAGGTACAGGAAGAGGCAGGCCCATGATCCGTAGATACATTTTCGTTGTCCGATGGCGACCACGATCAGAAGAATGAAGATCCAGAACTCCTTGACGTACTGGAAGATCTCGGACAAACCCAGATCCGCCTGAAGCGAGAAGAGGAACGGATCGAATCCGAGTCGATTCAGCACGACATGCATCACCACGAATATGAAGTCGGTGATCAGGAGAAGGAAGAGAAGGCGATTTGATCCTGCCTGAAGTGGATTGGGCATTGGTTCTTTCGTCTGCATTTTCGGCGTCTGCGCTTTCGGAATAATTCGGCGATTCACGCTCTCCATGCGCAGACCGAATCTACGGTTGGATTGTTTTTATTTTTTTCTTAGTAAGCGTTGAAATCTTCCGCCGAGGCTGGTCGGCTGTCCGACCATGATTGAACAAAGTACCGATATCAAGCAGAGGGGCCACGAACCTTCGATACTGTGACCTGCACCATGCACGAGACCGCCGACCAGTTCGTCCAGCACCTCTTCGACCTCTACGGTCCGATCGCGGTGTTCGGTCTGCTGGTCATCGCGGGCGTGGGGCTGCATCTGCCGGAGGATCTCATTGTCATCCCCGCCGGTTGGGAGATCGCGGCCGGGAAGTTTCCGATGTTCTGGACGGTGCTCGCCGCCTACCTCGGCGTCACCGGCGGCGACACGCTGTGGTTCCTGGTCTGCCGGAAGTTCGGAGGCCGCCTCGTCGGGACGCACTGGTTTCGGAAGCAGGCGCATCCGAAGCGCATCCTCCAGGTCAAGGCCCTCTACGACCGGCATGGGACGTGGGTGCTGCTCGTGTCGCGTTTCATTCCCGGATCGAGAACCGTCGGCGTCGCGGTCGGCGGGCTCGTGCATCTGTCCTGGGGCGTCTTCCTGCTGGTGGAATTGTCGACGGCGATCCTGAGCGTGGGATTCCAGCTCGGCCTCGGATACGCCGCGCAACGGGGGCTCTCGACCAGCGGGCCGCTGCACTGGGTCACCATCGGCGTCGGCGCCATTCTCGTGATCACGATCGCGGTGATGCTGGTCGCGTGGTGGCGTCGGTCCAAGACCGGCAAGGCCCGCATTCCCCGCGCCCGAGCGTCGTGGCTTCGTGAACAGCGGACCGGCGCCGCGTCTTCGAAGTGACTTGAACCGAATCGCCGCTCAGGCGATCCAGTCGTGCATCACCTTGCCGTGGACGTCGGTGAGCCGCATGTCCCGTCCACCGAAGCGGATGGTGAGCCGTTCGTGGTCGATACCCATGAGATGAAGCATCGTCGCGTGGAGGTCGTGGATCTCGACGGGCTTCTCGACGGCGCGATATCCGTATTCATCGGTGGCGCCGTAGGTCCGGCCCCCGGCGATCCCCCCGCCCGCGAGCCACATGCTGAAGCCGTGCTGGTTGTGATCGCGCCCGTCGGAACCCTGGCTGAACGGGGTCCGCCCGAACTCGGCGCCCCAGATCACCAGCGTCGAATCGAGCAATCCCCGCTGCTTGAGATCCGCGAGCAGGGCCGCGATCGGCTGGTCGACGGCCCGGGCGTTGTTCTCGTGACCCTCCTTCAGCTTTCCATGCTGATCCCAGCGATCACCACTCACTCTCGGGCAGGTACATTCGATGAAGCGAACGCCGCGTTCGACCAGGCGACGCGCCAGCAGGCACTCCCGACCGAAGATCCGGGTTGGTTCGTAATCGCTCTCGAACCCGTAGTCGCGGCGGGTCGATGCACTTTCCGCTTCGACGTCCGTCGCCTCCGGTACCGCGAACTGCATGCGAAAGGCGAGCTCCTGATTTCGGATGGCGCTCTCGATGCGGTCGTCGCCCGAAGCCCGGATCCCCCGATCGAACGCCTCCACGAGTCCGAGCTTCCGTCGTTGTCGATCGATCGACTCCCGCGGCGTCACGTTCGCGAGGACTTCTTTCGCGGGTCGGAGGACGGAGGCCTGGTGCGTCGCAGGAAGGTAGGCGTTGCCGAAGCACTCGAGACCACCCGGCGGGATGAGGCCACCATCCAGGACCACGAATCCCGGAAGGTCACGATTCTCACTGCCGAGCCCGTAGGTGGCCCAGGCCCCCATCGACGGTCGCCCGGCGAGGCCGAGTCCGGTGTGCAGGAAGTAGTTCGCGTTGGTGTGTTCGTTGAAGGGTGAGGTCATGGACCGCACCACGAGCAGGTCGTCGGCCATCTTCCGGACGTGGGGGAAGAGATCGGAGACCGGGGTGCCGGATTCGCCCCCGGGTCGGAAGTCCCAGGGGGTCCCCAGACAGTTGCCGTTGGAATCGAACTGGGTCGGGGACTTCTCCATCGGAAAAGGCCGGCCGTGCATGTCGGTCAGCCGCGGTTTCGGATCGAAGGTGTCCATCTGCCCCGGACCGCCGTCCATGTAGAGGAAGATCACGCTGCGGGCCTTCGCCGGGTGATGCGGTGAGGGAAGCATGCCGTCGCGGGCGATGCGGTTCGGGCTCGCGGCGACGGCGCGTTCCTCGTGTCCCAGCGCCGCGAACGCGGCGAGCCCGAATCCACCGGCGACCTGACGAAGCATGTCGCGCCGGGTGGTCGCACCCGCGAGGAACCGACCGCAGTGATGTGATTCGTGGGACATGGTGGAATCCGGCGGTTTCAGTCGAGGTGGACGAAGGCCTTGGCGTTGTAGAGGGCGTGGGTGACGTCGGTCCAGGCCTCCAACCGGTCGGTCGACTCGGACACGTGATCCACGATGGTCCGGACGTCCTCGTCGGTGGGCGCCACTGCGAACGCCTGCCGCCACAGGTGGCGAGCGCGAGCGTCGTCGCTTCCGATCGCGGCATCGGCGAGGATCGATTCCGCCCACGCGACCGCCATCTCATGGACGAAGGGATCGTTCAGGAGCACCAGCGACTGGGCGGGGACGTTCGAACTGTTGCGACGGCCGACGGTCGTCATCGGGGCGGGCAGGTCGAAGGCGGCGAGCATCGGATTCGCGAAGTTCCGGCGGACCTCGAGGTAGAGGCTCCGTCTCCCGTCACCGTCGAGCGGTCCGCTCCGGCCGGGACGGCCCCGACCGTTCATGAACGGTGTGAGATGGGTTCCGACCGAGGCGCCCCCCCGGGTCGGGTCGAGCCGGTCGCTGGTGAAGAGCATCGAATCGCGAATCGCCTCCGCCTGGAGCCGACGGATCGGCGCGGCCGCGAGCAGGCTGCGACTCGGGTCGATCGAGCGCATCCGGTCCGCGGTCGCTTCGGCGGGCACGCTCGAGCGCCGATACGCGCTGGAGAGAACGATCGATCGGATGAGGTCCTTGACCGACCAGTTCGTTCGGAATTCGGAGGCGAGATGGTCGAGGAGCTCGGGGTGCGAGGGCATCTCGCCGAGTCCACCGAAATCATCGGTGGTCGCGACGAGTCCCCGACCGAAGAGATGATGCCAGACGCGGTTCGTCATGACCCGGGCGGGGAAGGGGTTGGACTCCGCGAAGATCGTCTCCACGAGTTCGAGGCGTCCCGACCCCGAGTCGTCCGGCGTGGTCGGCTCGCCGGAGATCGACGTGATGAAGGAACGAACCGCGACCTCACCGGGGGTCCGGTGCGAGCCGCGGATGGAGACGTTGGGATCGACCCCGGAACCTTCGAGCGCCGCAAGCACGCGGACCGGCGTCGGGATGTCGCCCGCGATCTTGTTCCGGCGGCGCTCCTCGGCGTTCACGGCCTGCCGGTTGGCATCCGCCTCCGCCCCGGTGTCGCCCCAGAGCCCGGCGTCGATCAGCCGATCTCGAAGCGGTTCTCGGTACCTGTTCGAGCCGCCGGCGTCGGTCGCGGCATTCGCGAAGGCGTCGGCAAGCCCGTTGGAATCCTCTCCACGGGCGGCATCGATCCAGTCGGGAAGATCCTCGCCGGGAAGCCGCCCGTCACCGCGATCGCTCATCCAGATCGCGTCGACTTCGAGCCTCCCCGGACCGTCGTCGATGAGTTCGAGATGGGCGCGGCTGCCCGACTGGAGCCGCGTGTCGTTCACCACGTGTCGCCAGCCGTCGTTCGACGCGACATCCCGTCGATATCCGCCGAAGAGCAGGGCGTTGAACTCGTCCATCATCATGCCCTCGACGACGAGGCGGATTCGGGCGCCGTTCCCGTCGCCTCGAACCCGCCAATGCAGGAACCGTCGATCGAGTGTGAAGGTCTCGCTTCGGATCGTTCCCTGCAGGCGTTGATCGCCGTCGTCGCTCGCGAGCGTTCCGAGACGGGGTGTCACCACGTCCTCCGTTCCAGTCCACGCCCAACCGGTGGGATACCAGCGGAGGTCGGGGGTCGGCCCGTCGAACGACTCGAGCACCGTCGCATCCTCGTCGATGATGAGATCGATGTTCGGGATCACCTGCCCCTGTCGGTCGCGGCGCGAGGCTTCGTCGTCGATCGCGCCGTCGTGGCCGAGCAGCACCCAGGCCCGCCACGGGTGGTCCGCCGATCGCCACGCATCGTCTCGAAACGTCTCGGCCCAACGACCGAGGAGATCGGGATCGAGATCGCGGGCATCGGCGACCGTCTCGATTCGTTCGAGGTCGATCGGCTTCCATGCCTTGCCGTCCGCGGTGCGATTCGGCCGCGCCGCCGCCGCGGCGACGAGATACGCCGCGAGGCGCGTCGGTGGGGTCAGGGTGGAACGCACGTCCGGTGAAGGCCCTGCATCTTCGAGACGCGCCACCGAGTCCGCGATCCGTGCGTGCGGATCGAGATACGCGTACCCCTGGTGCATCGACTGCAGGTATCCGGACAGCGCGTAGTAGTCGCGGGTGCTGATCGCATCGAACTTGTGGTCGTGGCATCGAGCGCAAGCGACCGTGAGACCGAGGAATCCCTGCCCGAACACTTCGAGCTGGTTGCTGATCCGTTCCGACTGGTCCTGGGTCACGTCGGTCGGTGCGTGGACCGCCTGGTGGAAGTACCAGTGTCCGGTTCCGATCACGCTTTCGTTGGTCCCGTCCACGGGGTTCGGCCGCGGGTCGAGCAGATCGCCGGCGATCTGTTCCGCGACGAAACGGTCGTACCCGAGATCCTGGTTGAAAGCCCGGACCACCCAGTCGCGATATCGCCATGCTTCGCGGACCGGATAGTCGAACTCGTGTCCGTAGGTCTCCGCGTAACGGACGAGGTCGAGCCAGTGACGTCCCCATCGCTCGCCGAAGGCCGGTGACGCGAGGTACGCCTCGACGATCCGGTTCCAGTGCTCGTCGCTCGGGTCGCGCTCGAATCCTTCGATTGATTCCCGATCGGGGGGCAGTCCGGTGAGATCGAATGCGAGTCTTCGAATCTGTCGCGCGGGCGTCGCGTCGTCGGCGGCCGTCAGGCCTTCGGCGTGAAGACGATCGTCGATGAACCGGTCCAGGTCGTTTCGAACCGTCGCCGATCGATCTTCCTCGACGGTCGGCGGCGCAGGATCCTGAATGGGCTTCCACGACCAATGGCCATCGTACTCCGCTCCCGCGTCGATCCAGCGTCGCAGGATCTCGACCTCGTCGGTCGTGAGTGGTTCGCCGGAGGGCGGCATCGGATCGAGATCGTCGGTGATTCGTTCGAGCAGGAGACTGCCGCTCGCATCATGAGGAAGCACGGCGGGTCGGCGTCCGGGCTTCGCCGGTTCGACGGCACCGGCGCGGACGTCGAGCCGGAGACTGCGCTTCCGTGTCGAGGCATCGGGGCCGTGACAGGCGAAGCAGCGGGCGACGAGGATCGGACGCACGTCGCGGTTGAAGTCGATGGTGGCATCGACGGCTGGCACGCCCGCATGAATCGCGTCGTCCGGCACGCCGTGGTCGGTCGTGACGGCGGTCGACGCGGCCGCGACCGCGAGGACGGCGAAGACTTCGACGACGTGGTGTCGTCTTCGCTCATCGGATCTGGACTTCCGCTGCATGTCCGCATGATATTCCACCGCACCGGATCACCAAACACCAAAATCCCGGTCGATCGGCCTGGTGGAGGTCGCGCACCGATCCGCCTCCGAGCCGGGATTCAGGTCGCCGGTGTGATCGGTCTTCGGTTCATCAGCCGGGGCGCCTGGCTGGCGAAGATCCCCAGGAGCATCAGGCCGCAACCGAGCAGGGTGCGGTCGTCGTAGGTCTCGCCGAGCAACCACCAACCCCCGATCGCCGCGAACACCGCTTCGAGGCTGAGCAGGATGGCGACGTGGGAGGGTGGACTCTTGCGCTGTGCGACGATCTGCAGGAAGAACGCGACCCCGATCGCGAGGACCCCCGAGTAGAGGATCTCCCAGGTCGCGGTTCGGAAGATCTGGACCATGTCGAGGGCCTGCCCGGGTCCTTCGATGAGGATCGCCGCGATCATCGTGGTGACGGCGACCACGGAGAACTGGATCACCGTGAGATCGATGGGATCGGTGTGGGGCGAGTACCGGGCGACGATCTGCACCTGGATCGCCCATCCGACGGCGCCACCCAGCACGAG